>JBKJQC010000580.1:0-24382 GCA_046593995.1 Polyangiales bacterium | reverse complement strand
CGCGGCGGTCGAACGATCGAGCGAAGTCGGCCCCGACGCGGAGACGCACGGAGCGGGACACCCGCTGCAAGGCGCGCCGCCTGCGCCCGTCGGCTCGAGCTCCGCGTCGACGAGCCAGGCGCCGCGGAGCGCCCACCACGGGCCGTGCTCACGGTCGATCAAGAGACCGAACGGTCCCAGGGCTCCGAGGCCCGTGAGCTCGCCGAGCGTGCGGAAGTCGATCTGCGGGCCTCCGGAGACGAACGACGCGTAGGTCGGGTCGAAGCGTCGCGCGCGGACGTGGTGCAGAGCGAGGACCTCGTCGCAGCGATCGAGCGCCTGCGCGACGAAGGCGTCGAGCGGGTGCTCGACCGACCGGAGCGTGTCGGACGCTTCGACGGCGCGACGGAACGCGCTCCACAAGCCGCGACCGGCGTTGCCGATCACGACGACGGAGCGCGCCTCCGGGAAGAGGAGGTCGATCGACAGCTGCGCGGGGGCACGCGCGTCCCACGACACCGCCGGCGCGACGCCGATACGGTCGATCCCGTACGGCACGAGGGCCGCGCGCAGCGCGTCGACGATCACGCGTGTCACGCGTCGAATGGTACCTCGGTCGAGCCTCAGCCGACCGTGCGCCGCCGCGACGGAACGATCGATTTCGTCGTCGTCACACCCGACGGACGGATGCGTGTCACCGAGTCCGGCGGAGACGACTCGAGCGCACGCCGCACCGCGGGCCCGGGCGCGAGGACGAGCTTCGCGTGGAGCGCGAGGGCCCATCGGACCCAACCCTGGCGCTCGCGCAACGTCGCGTAGTCGATCACCGCGGCGAGGGCCGCGTCGGCGACGTCGGCCCCGATGGGCTCACGGAGCGTGATGCGCGACTCGAGGCCCTCGGCGAGGCGGAACACGATCTCGTCCGCGTCGCGCGTCCTCATGGCGATGCTCGCCTTCACCAGCATCGCGGACTGCAGCGCGAGCCAACCATCGTCGTGGACCTGCACGCCCTCGCAGTAGACCTTCGCTTCGACGAGCCCGAACGCGAGCTTGTCGCCCGTGCGGAGCTTCCGATCGCCGAGCAGACGCGCTCCGTTCAGCCAGGTCCCGTTGCGGCTGCCGAGGTCGCGTACGCGCGCGTTCGCGTCCAAATGAATCGCCGCGTGCGCACGGGAGATCGACTTCTCCGGCAGGATGATGTCGCACTCGGGCGCGCGCCCGATCACCGTGTCGGAACGGGTGATCTGGAGTTCTCGATCCGTGAGGACGAGGCGGACGCGCATCGTCGTCGATCCGGAGCAAACAATGCGCCTCGCTGGAAAGTCGTAGAGAGGGCCGCGACGCAGGCGGAGCTCGATCCTCCGCTGCACAGGAGCCTATGTAAGGCGCTCGATGCTTCGCTTCCGCTCAGAGGCATTCGTGCACGTAGACACGCGCGTCGTCGCGGACGAGACCCGTCGGGGCAGAGCGCCCGCGTACGCGCGAAGCTCACCGAGGCGCGTCGCGCTCCCGGCAGAGCGGCTCAAGAGGCGCGGAGCAAGGTCGTGAGCCCGCGCCCTTCGAGGTGCTTCCGCAGCTTCACGAGCGCGGCACCTTCGATCTGCCGAACGCGTTCGCGCGTCACCGCGAGCTCCGCGCCGATCTCCTCGAGCGTGTGGTCGCTCCGCTCACCGATGCCGAAGCGCATGCGGATCACGCGCTGCTCGCGCGGGTTCAGCGAAGACAGCGCGTCGAGCGCGGTGGACTCGGCGCGCTTGTCGGAGAGGATCTCCTCGGGATCGACCGCGCTGAGATCCTCCACGAGATCGCCGAGGCTCGCGTCGCCTTCCTCGCCGACCGGTGATTGAAGCGAGAGTGGCTCCTTCACCGCGTCGACGGCAGCGGCGATCTTGTCGAGTGGGACGTCGAGCGCCGCGGCGAGCTCCTGCGGCGTCGGGTCGCGATGCAGCTCGTGGGCGAGCTTGCGCGACACCGTGCGGATCTTCTGCAGCGTCTCGTTGACGTGCACCGGGAGACGAATGGTGCGCGCCTGCTCCGCGATCGCACGGTGGATGGCCTGTCGGATCCACCAGGTCGCGTAGGTGCTGAACTTGTAGCCCCGTCGCCAGTCGAACTTGTCGACGGCCCGCATGAGACCGAGGTTGCCCTCCTGCACGAGATCGAGCAGCTGCAGCCCGCGGTTCTGGTACTCGGGACGCCGCGCGAGCGAGATGACCAGACGCAGGTTCGCCTCGACGAACTGGCTCTTCACGCGGCGCGACTGACGCGCCGAACGCTCGACCTCCCGACGCACGCGGCGGTAGCGCGAGACGCGGGCGTCATCCCCCTGTGCGCGCGCCTCTTCCTCGATGACTGCGAGTCGCGCCCCGAAGCGGTCGCACAGCTTCCGAACCGTCTCGCGATCGAGGTCCATGCGGCGCACGGCGGCGAGCACCGCCTCGGGCTGGTCCTCGGGCAGCGTCGAGACCTCGGCGATCGCGTCGAGGATCCGCTTCTTCGCGAGCTCCTCGTCGAACGAGGGATCGCCCACGGCGCCTTCACGGACGAGCTCGGAAGCGGGCACCCTTCCTTCGGCGACGTCGCGGCCGAGGCACTCGAGCTCGGACACTCCTCCATCCCGGTCGGCATCCCAGTCGGCATCCCGGTCGGCCCGGTTGGCGAGGAGCGCGCGGAGCAGCCGCTCCTCCGACGCCTCCATCTGCTGCGCGAGCTCGACCTCTCCCGTCCGGCCGAGGACAGGCCTCCGGCCCATCGACGCGAGGTACTGTCCCGCGGCGTCCTTCACATCCAGCTGCTTGTCTTGCTTCTCGGCGCCCGTGCCTTCGAGCGAAGGTCGAGCACCCCTTTCCATCGCGCTCATGCGTGTTCCTGCCCTGGGCCTGCTTCGATCAGGGCAGACCTCATTGCACATCGGGCGCCCGCACCCCTCGGTCCGCGCGGTGCCTGCCTCGTGCCAGATGCGCACGGAGGGGGCGAGGTGACGGCACTCGCCCGTTCCGGGTGGAACCACTGCAGCGCGGCCGTCCGGTGCTACCATCGAGGTCGTGCGTCCGACCTTTCTCCTCCTCTCCTCTGCTCTCGCCCTGTCCTCCATGACGAGCCTGGTCGCATGCGTCGGCATGAGCTCACCGTTGGCGTCGACGTCGATGGCGCTGTGGGGCGAGCTCGAGAAGGACGTGAACCGGCTCGGCAACGACTACAAGACGATCGATCTTCCGGAAGCCGATCCCGAGCTCTGCCAGGAAGCGTGCGAGTTGGACGCGCGCTGCCGCGCGTTCACGTACGTGCACCCCGGCATCCAGGGGCCGACCGCCAAGTGCTGGCTCAAGGACTCGGTCCCGGTTCCGCGGAAGCCCGAGGGGTGCTGCGTCTCGGGCGTGAAGCCGAATCCGCCCGCCGCTGCCGCTCCCTCTGCGTCGCCCACGCCCTGATCAGCACGCCCTGATTAGCCGTCGTCGAACGCGCGCCGGAGCTGCTCCCACGCGCGGTTGAGCTCGAGCATCGCGTCGTGCGATCCGCCTCGGTCGGGATGGATCGCGAGCGCACGGCGGCGGTACGCGTCGCGCGCCTCGCGCAGCGTCACGGGGGGAACGAGCCCGAGCAGGCGCAGCGCCGGCAGGGGGAGATCGCTCCTCGGCCCGCGCTTCGCCTTCTTCTTCCCCTGCCGCGCCTGGAAGTCCTCGCGGGCGAACCGCCCGTCGACCTCGCAGAACGTCGTGACACCGCGCGCGCGCGCGAACGCGGCGAACACCGCCTGCTTCGCCGCGTGTACGTCGACCGCCTCGCCGTTCGCATCGGGCGTCGGGACCTCGCCCGGTCGCGGGCACATAGACCACCACGCGGCCCATACGGCGCGACCCCGGCCGCTCCCTCCGAGCACGGCGATCGAGAAGAAGCCCTCCATGAGCGGGGGGCCTCAGCTCCGCTTCACGGCGAACGGGGCGAAGGCCTGCATCACCGGCATGACCTCGAGTCGGTTCACGTTGATGTGCGCCGGCACGTTGGCGCAGTAGTGGACGAGCTCCGCGACGTCGTCTGCGGAGAGCACCTTCACGCCGCGATACACCGCGGCCGCGCGCTCCTCGTCGCCGCGGAAGCGCACCACCGAGAACTCGGTCTCGACCATCCCCGGCTCGATGTCGGTGACGCGGATGTTCTTGCCGAGGAGGTCAGCGCGCAGGTTGAGCGAGAACTGCTTCACGAACGCCTTCGTGGCCCCGTAGACGTTGCCGCCCGGGTACGGATAGCTCGCGGCGACGGAGCCGAGGTTGATCACGTGCCCCCGATCGCGCGCCGCCATTCCGCCGAGGATCGCCCGCGTCACGTAGGCGAGCCCCTTCACGTTCACGTCGATCATCTGCTCCCAGTCCTCGACCTTCGCTTCGTGCGCGAGCTCGAGGCCGACCGCGAGACCGGCGCCGTTGACCAGCACGTCGACCTCGGCGAAGTCGGCGGGGAGCGCTCCGAGGCCTTGCTCGATCGCGATGCGATCGCTCACGTCGGCGACGAGCACGTGGGCGCGACCTCCGAGCTCGACGACCTCGCGCGCGACCGACTCGAGACGCTCGGCGCGCCGCGCGACGAGGACGACCGCCGCGCCATCGTGGGCGAAGCGACGCGCAACCGCCGCGCCGATCCCGCTCGACGCACCCGTCACGAGGACTCTTCGTTCAGGCGGGGGCATGCCGCCTCGCTATCACGATCGCTGCGCCGCGGCTTCGGCCCACGCACGCAGAGGCGCGCGTGGGTCAGCCGCTGGTCAGGGCGCGGGCCGAGACGAGGATCCCGTCTTCGTCCGCGTAGAGGTGCTCGCCAGGGCGGAAAGTGACGCCCGCGAACGTCACTGCGACGTCGCGCTGTCCGATCCCATTCTTGTCGCTCTTCTTCGGGTGCGGCGCGAGCGCCTTCACGCCGACCTTCGCCGCCGCGAGCTCGCGCGTGTCGCGCACCGCGCCGTAGACGACGATCCCGGACCAGCCGTTGTTCTCGCCGAGCGCGGCGAGGTTGCCGCCGACGAGCGCGCAGCGGAGCGAGCCGCCTCCGTCGACCACGAGCACGCGACCCTGGCCCGGTTTTTCGAGCGACTCGCGCACGAGCGAGTTGTCCTCGAACAGCTTCAGCGTCGCGATCGGCCCGGAGAAGGCGCGG
The DNA here is from genome assembly GCA_046593995.1 of Polyangiales bacterium. Taxonomy (GTDB): domain Bacteria; phylum Myxococcota_A; class Polyangia; order Polyangiales; family JADJMO01; genus JALHOE01. The sequence goes on along the minus strand of JBKJQC010000580.1, from coordinate 19,255 downwards.
ATGCCGCCGAAGTCGCGGAAGACGGGGTCGACGACGCGCACGTCGTCAGGGTGGGCGTCGGAGAGATCGGTCGTCGCGAACGCGCTCTCGGTCGTCATGCAGGCCGCGTATCAAGAAGCGGCGCGCGCGAAAACGGAAACGGCGCGAGCTTCGAGAGCTCGCGCCGCAATTTCACGTTTCGGTTCGGTTCAGAGCGGGTGCTCGGAGACGCACGCCGCGGGGACGTTCCAACGGATCTCCCAGTCGTTGCCCTTGAGGCACTGGTACCACTTGCGATCGAACTTGCTCTGCACGCAGGTGTTGAGCGGAACCTGCCTGCCCATCGTCGACGACCAGCAGGTGCCCGCGGAGGGCGCCGGCGCGGTGGTCGTGGTCACGCAGCTGCCGCCGACCGTGCTGCCCCAGTACTCCCAGTGCCAGGCCTCGGACGGGACGGTGCGCCTGAAGCCGTACGTCGCCGCGTTGCGCGAGAGCCAGTTGTAGACGCCCGGCGCCGAGGTGTTGAGGTCGAGCGCGTGGCCGCTCTGGTGGTTCGAGTAGCCGGGGCGCGCAGCGAGGTTGCCGCCGTTGCAGTTCTTGTTGACGTAGCAGCCCCAGAAGTACTGCTGCTCCGCCATCGTGCGGAAGCCGCTGACGACGCGGAGGGACACGCCCGCATTGGCCGCGGCCTTCTGCATGCGCGCATAGGACGATGCGGTCGCCGTCTCGATCGGCTTGCCGTCTGCGTCGACGACCTTGATGGAGAAGGCGCTGCCGCTCTTGTAGCCGGTCGCGGAGCGCTGGTTGCTGCAGTCGACACCGATGCGCGCGCCCTCGGCCTCGCGGCCGTCCTCCTCGGGCTCGGACTCGCCGTCCTCGTCGTCGCCATCATCGCCGGTGGCGACGGTGCAACCCGAGGCAGCGAAGGTCAGGGAGGCGGCGAAGGCGATGGCGAGGAACCGGGCGGCGTGCATGGGAGATAGCCTTTGCAGTGAGCGGGCCAACGTGATCTCGATCACGTAAACCATGGGTTCGCGGGGATTTCCCCGCACCATGGGGTGCTTGCCCCCCGCGTGATCCGTAACAAGGACATTTCTGCGTGGATGTAGGTACGTCGCGTTGGTGTGACGTGGTCAGTCGACTGGTCACTCGATTGGGGGCTCGAACCCCGTCGCGATCAACGCGACGCGCACCGCGTCATCCGGCAGCGCTCGGTCGACGGCGGCGCCGAACACGATCGACGCTTCGGGCGACGCGCGCGCTGCGAGGACGTCGACGACACGCTCGACGTCGAGCATGCGCAGATCGCGTCCGCCTTCGACGAACGCGAGCAAGGCGCGCGCATGACGCAAGCGATCGTGGGGAGCACATGCGTCCCACGCGGCCTCCGACGGCGCATCGGTCGTCGCGCGCGGACCGACGGCCACGCCATGACCGACGAAGACGCGTTCACCACCGCGGCGGAACGTCGCGCGCACGTCGGCGAAGTCGTAGCCGACGACGCCGACGCCACCGAGGCCCGCGACGATGGTGCGGATCGCCATCGCCGCGCGCGCGTGGTGCGCGCCGTCCTCGGTGATCGTGAACGCGAAATGCGCGTCGACCTCGGTGACGAACGCAGCGCGCGCAGCCTCGGCGCGAAGTGATCGGGGCACGAACGTGATCGCGACGCGGAGCGCATCGCACGCGAAGGCGACCGCGCGCGCGAGCAAGGTCGCTCTGGCGTCGGTCGGATCGACGAGCAGGAGCAGGAGGTCGTGTGGGAGCGCGCGACGGAGGGTCTCGAGCGCGCCGGGGTGGAGCGGATCCTCGATGGTGATCGTCACGGCATCGTCGGGACGCCTCGCGGGCTCCGACGCATCGGCGTCGGCGTGGCTCGACGTGACGATGGCGACGCGCGCTCCCGCGACCGGGCCCATCGCGAGCATGGCCTGACGACCTGCTTCGCCGATGGCGACGATGGCGACGCTACCTCGTGAATCGGTCTCTCCGTGCATGGTCATGACGTGTCCCTCCCGTTTGCCGTCGCCACCCTGCGACCTCGAGGGGATGCACGCAATCCCGCTGCGGACTGGAAATGTCCGCCGGCACGCCGCGCCCCGCGCACGCTTGTCGCCTTCGTTCCGCGCTCGCATACGAGTCGACGGATGGATCTCGACCTCGACGGGGGGCTCGTCGGGCGCGTCGCGTCCGCATCGCCGGTCGAGCGGACCGCGCTCGCGCTGCTCGTGCGCGCGGGGGTGATCTCGCGTCGCGTGCTCGCAGCGCACGTACTGCTGCGACACGGCCGCGCGCTCCGCGCCGGGGAGCGGCTCGGCGAGACGGACGCGGAGCTCGGCGACGCGCTCCGCAACGTCCTCACGCAGTTCCCGGTGCAGGCGCAGGGGAACCCCTCGCCGCGCGAGGAGCTGATCATGGTCTCGAGCGTCGCGCGCACCATCGAGCCCTTGATCCGAGGCGTCCTCGCGATACCGCACGCGCCCGCCGCCGGCGATCCTCCGAAGCCCCGTGGTCTCACGAGCCGCGTCCTCGCCTTTGCGCTCACGCCCGGTCTCCTTGCGCAACGGCGCCCACGGCTCACGAGCTCGGGCCAGTTGCACGGCGGCGACGCGGGCCGGCTCGCCAAAGTCCTGCCGGAGCTCGAGGTGCACGTCGCGCTGTGGAACCGACACGGCGTGCTCCGCCGCGAAGCCGCCCTCGACGTCGATCTCGCGCGCGCGCTGCGAGTCGCCGAGCTCCCGCTGTGGACGCTGCTCGGTGATCTCGCGGGCGGCTCGACGACGATGCCGCGCGCGCGGGAGCTGGCCCTGCTCGCGAGCTCGCTCCCGGAGGGCACGACGCTCGATCTCGGAGCCGCGCTCTCCGCCGTCTCCCGCGGTTCGGAGGATCCGCGCTGGGCCGTCGAATGGCTCGGCCGCGGCCGCGGCGAGTACGGGCTCCTCGACGTCGACGTCCGCACGGCCGCTGCGTGGTTGCCGCCGGACGTTCGTCGCCTCCTCCGCGGCGAGCCGCTGGCCGAAGACGGACGCAGCGTCGTCCAGCCGGACTTCGAGGTCTTGCTGCACCCCTCCGCGCGGCTCCCCGACGCGCTCCTCGTCGGGTTCGCGGCCGAGCTCCACCACCTCGAGAAGGTCGCGCGCCTGCGGCTCACGCAGAAGAGCGTGCAGACGGCGCGCGCGCTCGGCGCGACCACCCGTGAGCTCGTCGAGGTCCTCGCGCGCATCTCCGATCGCGCGCTGCCGCAGACGGTGCAGAACGCCGTCGAGGAGTGGGGCGCGCAGGTCGCCGCGGGCGATGCGCGCGACGTGGTCCTTCTTCGGCTCGACGGCCCGGCGGCATCGATCGAGCGCGCGGCGGCGATCCTCGCGTCGAGCCTGCTCGTGCGCCTCTCGGAGGATCGGCTCCTCCTCTCGCGGGCGCCGACCCCGAAGGAGCTCGAGAAGCTGCGCGACGCTGCGGTCTTCGTGCGAAACCACGCCAAGGCGACCGGCTCGAGCGACGAGCGCGGCGATCCGGTGCTCGCGGACGACGCAGCGCCGGACGCGGAGGTTCGCAAGGATCTCTTCGCCCTGCCGTCCCCCGTGGGAAACCCGCGCGAAGCCGACCTCCGCGATCTCGTGCTGATCGATCGGGTCGACGCCCTCGCGCAGGCGAGCCGACCGCTCGGGAACGGCATGCAGGAGCGGCCGCGGCTCCGCGACGAGGACGAGCGCACCGCACGGCAGACGCTCGAGGCCGCATGGGCGCACCGGCCGGATTGGCTGCGCGATCTCGAAGAGATCCGCGCGAGCGACGATTTCATCCGCGCCTACCTGCGCGACCGGATCACCGTGCTCGCGATTCTCTCGCAGGCGCGCTCACCGGCGATCCTACGGCTGCGCCTCGCCGAGCTCGCGCGGACCGACGCCTAGAGCGACAAACGGTTTGAAGACCCGAGAAAACACGGAGGCACGGAGACACGGAGGCACACGGAGGTCGGGCAGTGCTGCCGCGGGCTTCGCACCTAGGTCGCCCTCGCTGAGGAAAACAGGGACACCTGGCAGGCGACACTAGCCTCGCAACGGACACGTCACGACCGGCAGACGGCTCGAACCCTCCGCGCCTCCGTGCCTCCGTGTTCAATCTGGCGTGCGCAAACCGATCGGCGTTCTAGTATCGGCGCGGGATGGACGACGCCGCACCTTTCGGCGAGGCCCGCGAGGGCGAGATCGTCGCCGGACGTTTCCGCCTCGCGCGCTTCCTCGGCGAAGGCGGCATGGGCGAGGTGTGGGCGGCGACCGAGCTCGCGACCGGCGCTCCTCGGGCGGTGAAGCTGCTCAAGCGCGCCCGCTCGGCGTCGGAGTCGGGGAGACGCAGGTTCCTCCGCGAGGCGCGCGCTGCGATGGCGCTGCGCCACCCCGGCATCGTCACCATCCACGAGGTCATCGCCGACGACGACATCGGCTGGGTCCTCGTCATGGACCTGCTCGAGGGCGAGACGCTGCGCGCACGTCTCGATCGCGAGGGGAAGCTCGGGCTCTCCCAGACCGTAGCGATCGTCGCGCCGGTGATCTCGGCGGTCGCCACCGCTCATGCCGCGGGAATCGTGCATCGCGATCTCAAGCCGGAGAACGTCTTCCTCGGCATCGCCCAAGACGTGCGGGTGCTCGATTTCGGGGTCGCGAAGCTTCCGCCCTCCGGCGACACGCCGCCGCTCACCGAGTCGGGGGATCGCATCGGCACGCCGCAGTACATGGCGCCGGAGCAGGCGCGTGGCGAGCTCGCCCTCGACCATCGCGCCGACGTGTGGGCGCTCGGCGTGATCATCTACGAGATGCTCTCCGGGCAGAGCCCGATCCGCGGCGACAACGTCGCGGAGGTCTATCGCGCGATCATGTTCGGCGAGATCGCGCCGCTTCGCGAGGTGGTACCCGACGTTCCGGCGCCGCTCGGCGCCGTCGTCGCTCGGATGCTCGCGCGCGATCCCACGGGTCGTCCGAAGGATCTCCGCGAGGTCGCGGCGGTGCTCGCCCCCTACGGCGGCGCGACCGTCGACGAAGTGCCGGCGGCGCGCTCGTCGATGCCGCAGCGCGATTCCACGACCGTCGCGGATACCGGGGACGTGGCGCCTCCGCCGCGTAGGCGACGCTGGCTCGTCGGGGTGCTCGCGCTCGTCGTGGCCGCGCTCATCTTCGGGGGCGTCACTTTCGCGGTCGTCCGCCGGGGAGCGTCTTCGTCTCCACCAAAGGCTGCAACGTCCGCACCCCCGTGAGGGCTTCGAGGAACGCGCGCAGATCGGCGACGTCCGCGTCGGTCGCCGCGTGCGCGACGAGCGTCGGTGCGTGGTTCTTCGTCGCGGCTCCGCCGCCGAGCATGAAGCGAATCGCGTGCTCGAGGGTGGCCGCCGAGCCGTCGTGGAACCAGGGCCCGGAGAGCGCGACCTCGCGCAGCGACGGGGTGCGGAAACGGCGCTCGTCCCCCTCGACCTTCGTCGTCTCGAAGCGTCCGAGATCCTGCACCGCGTTCGCCTCGCCGACGCCGGTCGCATGGAAGGCGTAGTCGCTGAACATCGGCGGCGTGTGACAGCCGGTGCACCCGAAGCGCTGGAACTTCTCGAGCCCGCGCTTCGCGCCGTCCGACATCGCACCGGTGTCGCCCGCGACGAAGCGATCGTAGGGGGCGTCGCCGGTCTCGAGCGCGCGGAGATACGCGCCGAGGGCGCGTAGGATCCGCTCCTCGTTCGCGGGGCCGCCGAAGGCTTCCGTGAACATCGCGCGGTACTCGGGGATCGCGTCGAGATCGGCGGCGACCTTCGGCGGATCCCCCGCGAGCTGTGACCAGCCGATGCGAATCACGGCTTCGAGCGTCGGTGCGCGGCCATCCCAGGCGAACGCCTTCGGATAGGCCTCGTTGAGGATCGAGGGCGCCTTGCGCCGCGTCCGCTTCCCCATCGCGTTCACGCTTGCGGCCTCGGTGCCGGCCCACCCGTGATCCTCGCGATGGCAGTCTGCGCACGACATGAACGCCCCCTTCGAGAGGAGGGGATCGAAGAAGAGCGCGGCGCCGAGGGCGACCTTCGCCGGGGTCGTCGGGTTCTCGGGAGGATCGACGGCCGTCGGCAGCCCGCGCGGCGTCGCAGGAAGCTCCGAGAGGCGGAACGATCTCTCCGCCGTCTTGCGGCAGGAGAGCGCGCCCACGACGAGCGCGGAGACGACGATCGCCGCGCGTCTCATCGCCGCTCCGGTGTGACGCCGAACGTCTCGGCCGGGGGGCGCACGCCGAGCACGCGGATGAGGACGAACACCAGGGCCAGGAACGCCGCCGCCGTCGCGAGGCCGACGTTCAGGGTCGAGCGTTGGTTCTCGCGCACCGTCCGTTCGACGTCGTCCTGCGAGCGGCGCACCATCAACACGGCGCGCACCGCCTCGTGCGCGTAGCCGTCACCCGGCTCGGAGTGACAGGTGCGGCACTCGCGGCTGTTCTCCATCGGCCACAAGACGACGAGCCACGAGCTGTCCCCCACCTTCTCGATGTAATGCTGCGGCTTGCCGGTCAGCAAGGCGCGGTTCCACGGCTCCTTCTCGACCGCCACCGTCTGCGGCGGGGTGGTGGCCGCATCGATGCGGGGAAACGCGACCTTCTGGAGCGTCTCCACGGCGGGAACGAGCTCGGGCGATTCCTTGCGGATCTTCTCGAGGACGCCCGGCGTGGAGAGCCAGCGCTCGACCTTCTCGCGCGTCGACGGGTCGGTATACGCGAGCTGGCGATCCGTGCGGACGACCTTGATCTCGCCCGCCTCGGGGGTCGCGTTGAGGAGCTGCATCAGCGCGCGCGCTTGATCGGCGCGCCCCTGCAGCATGTTCACGCGGATCGCGCGCTCGAGCGTCGCCGCCTGGCGCAACGCCTCGGTGCGCGACTTCTCGAGGAGCGACGCGCTGGTCCGCGAGATCCCATCGAACGAGAGCGCCGCGAAGGCCACGATCAAGGTGGCAGCGATGGCGATGAGCGTGACGACCGCGAGCCACGCGGCGCGATTGCGCCGCAGCCCACGCGCGATGCGTTCGCGCGGCGTCGCGGGGCGCGCGCGAATCGGCTCGCCCGCGAGGAAGGCGGCGAGATCCTCCGCGAGGGCGTTCGCGGTCTCGTAGCGGCGCGCGGCCTCCTTCTCCATCGCCTTGAGGCAGATGGTCTCGAGATCGCGTGGGACGACGCGTCCGCACGCCGCGAGGGCGCGACGGCTCGGCAAGGGGGGCTCCTTGTGGAGGATCTTGCCGAGCACCACGAACTCGTCCTCGTCCTCGAACGGCGGGCGCGTGGTGAGGACGTGGTAGAGCGTCGCCCCGAGCGCGTAGACGTCGCTGCGCGGACCGACGTGGGCGAGCTCGCCGTTGGCCTGCTCGGGCGGCATGTAGAACGGCGTGCCGAGCGCGCGTCCTTCGCGGGTGAGCTGCGGCGCGTCGAGCAAGCTCTTCGCGATGCCGAAGTCCGACAGGCACGGCTCGCCGTCGGCGTGCACGAGCACGTTCTCCGGCTTCACGTCGCGGTGGATGATCCCTTTGTCGTGCGCGAACTGGAGCGCTCGCGCGACCTTCACCAGCACCTGGAGCTCTTCGCGCGGGAGCTCCTGCGACGCGCGAATGCGCTTCGCGAGGTTGCCCCCCTCGACGAGCTCCATCACGTAGTAGGGCGCGCCGTCCTCCTCTCCGGCGTCGAACACGGCGACGACGTTCGGATGCTTCAGTCGCGCGGCGAGCATGACCTCGTTGCGGAAGCGGACGAGATCGATCTCCGACGCGCGCCTGCGAGGGCGGAACCGCTTGATCGCGACCCAGCGCCCGAGCTTCGTCGAGTAGGCCCGAAAGACCGTCGCCATCCCGCCACGGCCGATCTCCTCGAGGACGTCGTACGCGCCGAGTCGAAAGCGCACGTCCTCCGGCGCATACGGACGTGGCTCGAGTGGAACGCGCGCGGCCTCCATCTCGCGCATCGGTCGCCTCAGGTCTCGCGCGGCGCGGAGATGCCGAAGCGCTTGAGGAGCCGATAGAGCTGCGTCCGGTGCAGGCCGAGGACGCGCGCTGCGGCGGCGATGTTCCCGTTCTCGTCGCGGAGCGCGTTCTCGACCCGATCGCGGGAAGGACGCGGATCGGTCGCGACCTTTGCTTCGATGGCGACGCCTGCTTCCGGGGCGAGGTGCTCGCGCGTCACCGCGTCGGTCGGCTCGGCGCGCGCCGCATGCGCGGCCGCGCGCGTGTGGTGGAGGAGCTCGCGTACGTTCCCCGGCCATGCGCGCGCGAGGCACGCTTCGACGAGCGACATGTGCACCGCGAGCTTCGGATCGACGGCGGCGATGCTGCGGGCGACGAGGGTCGGGATCTCCTCCGGCCGATCGCGCAGGGGAGGGACCCGCACCGTCGGCTGCGCGATGCGGTGGTAGAGATCCTCCCGGAAGGTTCCATCGGCGACGGCCGCACGGAGATCACGGTGCGTCGCGAAGCAGAGCCGCACGTCGACGCGCTGCGGGGCGGTCGCTCCGAGCGGCACCGTCTCCCCGGTCTCGATCACCCGGAGGAGCTTCGCCTGGACGTCGAGATCGAGCTCGCCGATCTCGTCGAGGAAGAGCACACCGCCGTCTGCGGCGCGAACCCACCCCTCGCTGTTCTCGGCGCCGGAGAACGCGCCCTTGCGCGCGCCGAAGAGCAGTCGCTCGGCGAGCCCCTCCGGGATCGCGGCGCAGTTCACGGTCACCATCGGACCGCGTGCGCTCGGACCGCGCGTGTGGAACGCGCCCGCCGCGCGCTCCTTGCCGGAGCCGGTCTCGCCAGTGATGAGGAGCGCGTCGCCCGACCGCGCGATGTCGCCGATGCGGTTCAGTGCGCGCAACATCGTCGGCCCGAGGACGAGGCCGTCGACGATGCGCACGTGCGTACCCGCGAACGCGCGCACGTCGGGGACCGGGACGAGCAGCGTACGTCCGACGCGCACCACACGCACCGTCTCCGCGCGGACCGACCCTTCGACGCGCTCGCCGTCGACGTAGGTGCCGTTGCGGCTGCCGAGATCGCGCACGCTCCAGCGCACGCCGTCCCACGCCACCTCGGCGTGCCGGCGCGACAGCCGATCGTCGTCGGGCATCGTCGGCTCGTCGCGGCCGAGGACGACCTTGCCGTGGCGGAGCGCGATGGTGCGGCAGGGCGCGTCGTCGTTGGTCGCAGCGTTCGGTCGAGGGAATGCGACGAGCAACCCGACCTCGGGGCGCTCGCGCGTCTCCTGCTTCGACGAGGTCTCGTCGATCGTCGAGGTGCTCCCCACGCGCCGAGCTTAAGCGAGATTCCGGCGAAAGCGGAAGCGACCCTGGAGCGGCAGACGGTTTGAAGACCCGAGAAACCACGGAGGCACGGAGGCACGGAGCCGAGAGGGAGGAAGAGATCGAGAGTGCTGCCGCGCGTCTCCGCCCACGTCGTCGTCGCCCTCGCCTCCTCCGCGCCGCATGGAGGGTGCGAAGCGCGATGAGCATCGCGAGGTGCGCGGCGGTTCCTCGCGAAACGCGGCGTCGAAGCACGCTACGAAACGTGGAAGCGGAGACGAGCGACGATCGGCAGACACTCACAGAACCTCCGCGGACCTCCGTGCCTCCGCGCCTCCGTGTTCAATCCGAGCGTTCGAGAATCACGCTCGGTCATTCAAACGTGCGCCACGATCCACTCGGCCATCTCGTCGGCGATTTCGTCTCCCACCTTCGGCTCGTTGAGCACTTCGTGGAAGAGACCGACGCGCTCGTCGTACTTCTTGTCGGCCGAGCCGAACCGCTCGAACACGGCGCGCGAGGCAGCGGGCGAGGCGATCCGATCGGCGCCGCCCTGGACGACGAGGACCGGGACCTTCAGCTGCGCGGCGCGCGCGAGGACGTCGCGCTGCGCAGCGACCGCCTCGGTGTACCACCGCGCCGTAGCGCCCTTGTTCACGAGGGGATCGTGGTCGTACAGACGCGCGATCGTCTCGTCGTGCGTCAGATCCTTCCCCGAGAGCCCCGTCGGCACGGCGAGCTTCGGATAGATGCGCGAGGCGAACTCTCCGAGCATCGTCTTCGACTTCGCGACCTCGAGCGCGAGCCCGAAGTAGGGCGACGAGAGGACGAGCCCCTGGAAGACGCTCGGACGCGAGAGGGCGTGCGTGCTCATCACGAGCGCCCCGAAGCTATGGCCGAAGCCGAAGAGCGGGAGCTCACCGACGTGGTCGCGCATCACCGCGAGCAGATCGTCGATGTCGTCGTGGTAGTCGGCGAAGCGATCGCAGTGCCCCCGCGTCCCCGCGGACCACCCGTGGCCGCGCAGATCGATGACGCCGGAGGCCAGGCCTTTCTTCGCCCAGCGCTGGACGACGCGTCGGTATCGACCGCCGTGCTCACCATAGCCATGGACGAGCATGACTGCGGCTCTGGCGTCTGGCGGGACCGAGAGTTGATACGCCAGCGTCGGGGCGCCGGCGGCGCGCGTGGAGATCGAGCCCTCCTCGTAGCTGTAAGGCTCGATCGAGATGCGCGAGACACGACCACGGGACGTCATCGAATCGCGCGACTCCATGCGCGAGAGCTTAGTGGGCGATGCGCGCGGACGGAAGCCGGACGGAAGAGGTCGCACGCGCGCGGAACAAAGGTCAGAGTTCCGCGTTGCCTGGGTGGTCGGAGGGAATGAGCACCTTGTCGTCGGACACGATTCGCGGGAGCAGACCGAGCTCGGGGTGGATCGCACGCGTCTCGCGCGTCTCCGCGCCGGTGCTCGGGGCGCGGCCGATTCGTCGAGCCGTGCTCCTGTTCACGTTGACGGTGCTCGCGCTCTTCGCGCGGCCCGCCGAGCGCCACCTCCGCGCCGCAGCGCTCTTGCTCGGCCTCTCCGGACCATCGCCGGCCTGGGTGCAGGCGCTCGAGGCCGACGTCGCGGTCGAAGGATTCGAGGTCGCGATCGCGTCCGGTCCCGTGCGCGCGCGCATCTATCGACCGCTCGGCGCGCAGGTCCAGGCGCCGCGCGGGATGGTCCTCGCGCACGGCGTCCACCACCTCGGCATCGACGAGCCGCGGCTGATCGCGCTCGCGCGTGCGTTCGCGCGCGCCGGCATGACGGTCATGACTCCCGAGCTCGGACCGCTCGCCGACTATCACGTCGACGACGAGGGGAACCTCGAGACGCTGCGTGCCTCGGTGCGCGCGCTCGCCCGCGACGAGCGGATCCGGCGCGGCGGCGTCGGGCTGATGGGCGTGAGCTTCGCCGGCGGTCTCGCGCAGACCGTGGCCGCGGACGCCGACGTGGCGCGCGACCTCGTGTTCGTCGCGTCGATCGGTGGCCACAACGAGATGGGGCGCATCGCGAAGTTCTTCGTCACGGATCGCGTGCCCACGCCGACCGGCGAGATCGACTGGAGAGCGCACGACTACGGCCTCGCCGTCCTCGTCTACAACCGCCCGGCGGGCTTCGTGTCCGCCGAGGACGCGCCCCTGCTGCGCGCGGCGGTGCGCGCATTCCTCCACGAGTCCTACGCCCAGGCGCAGCAGATCTCGCTCAGGATGAGCCCCGCCGGCCGCGCGGTCTTCGAGCACATCGACCACCGCGATCGCGCGGCGATGAAGGACGCCGTCCTCCGCGAGCTCCCGTCGATGGAGAGCACGATGGCCATGGCGTCTCCGCACGGCCGGCTCGCGGCGGTGCGCGTGCCGCTCTTCCTCCTCCACGGCGCCCACGACGACGTCGTCCCCCCGTCGGAGTCGCAGTTCTCGGCGCTCGAGGCGAAGGGCCCGGTCGACCTCCTGGTCACGAGCAAGATCGGCCACGCCGAGCTCGGCAAGGACGAGGGGCCGCTCGAGTCCGTGCGGCTCGTCCATTTCATGGCGCGGCTGCTCGACCACTGAAACGCGTTTCGTGTGTGCGCTGCGCCGTGCTAATCGGGGGCCGTGCCCGCGGTCTCCGCGCAGAATCTCGAGAAGGCGTTCGGCCCGCAGGTCGTGCTGAACGGCGCGTCGCTGTCGCTCGCGCGCGGCGAGAAGGTCGGCCTCATCGGGGCGAACGGCACCGGAAAGTCGACGTTCGCGAAGATCATCGCCGGTCTCGAGGCGCCCGACGCAGGCACGGTCTCGTTCCGTCGCGGGCTCTCGGTCACCTATCTCTCGCAGGAGCCGGTTCTCGACCCCGACCTGTCCGCGCGCGCGACGGTCGAGCAGGGGCTCGCGGCCTGGCACGCGGCGCTGGCGCGCCACGGCGCGCTGTCGAAGCAGATCACGGATGGCGACGCCGACGACGATGCCATCTCGGAGATGGCGGAGCTCGGAGAGACCGTCGAGCGACTCGGCGGGTGGGACCGCGGGCACGTCGTCGACGACGTCCTCGATCGCCTCGGCGTGCAGGAGCCAGAGCGCCCAGTCGGCGAGCGCAGCGGCGGGGAACGACGGCGCATCGCCCTCGCGCAGCTCCTCGTGCAGCGGCCGGACATCGCCATCCTCGACGAGCCGACGAATCATCTCGACATCGAGACGGCGCAGTGGCTCGAAGAGCACCTCGCCCGCGAGTTCCCCGGCGCGATCCTCCTCGTCACCCACGATCGATACTTCCTCGAGGCGATCGTCACCCGGATCGTCGAGCTCGATCGCGGCAAGCTCCAGTCCTACGACGGCAACTACTCCGATTACCTCGCGAAGAAGGCCGATCGCCTCGAGCACGAGGATCGCGCCGAGCGCAACCGCCAGAACATCCTGCGCCGCGAGCGCGACTGGCTCTCGCGCGGTCCCGCGGCCCGCACGACGAAGCAGAAGGCGCGCATCCACCGCGCCGAAGCGCTCGAGGCGGAGACTCCGGCCAACGCGGGGCGCGGCGCGAAGGTCGAGCTCACCGCGCAGGTCACGCGCACCGGCAAGACGATCCTCGAGCTACGCGGCGTCGTGCTCGCGGCGGGAGAGCGCACCCTCACCGAGCCGATCGATCTGTTCGTCGCGGCCGGAGAGCGCATCGGGATCGTCGGGCCGAACGGCGTCGGAAAGACGACGCTGCTGCGCGCGATCCTCGATCAGCAGAAGCCGCAGCGAGGCGAAGCCGTCGTCGGGAAGAACACGCGCATCGCCTACCTCGATCAGGCGCGCGAGGACCTCGACGACGACAAGTCGATCTACGACGACGTCCGCGGCGAGCACGGATCCACGGTCGTGAAGATCGGCGAGGAGACGATCAACCTCGGGACCTGGCTCGAGAACTTCCTCTTCGATCCGAGCAAGCAGCGGCAGAAGGTCGCGTCGCTCTCCGGCGGCGAGCGCGCGCGGGTCGCCCTCGCGAAGATGCTGCGCTCGGGCTCGAACCTGCTGTTGTTCGACGAGCCGACCAACGATCTCGATCTCCCGACGCTCTCCTCCCTCGAGGAGATGCTCATCGAGTGGCCGGGCTCCGCGATCGTCGTCACCCACGATCGCGCCTTCTTGGATCGCGTGGCGACGTCGACCCTCGCGTTCGAGCGGGGGCCGGACGGTATCGCCCGCGTCGAGAAGCACGGCGGCGGTTGGTCGGACTACGTCGCGCACAAAGCCGAGCTGCGCGCCACGGCGGCCGTCGAGGTAGCGACCGCGCGCGCGAAAGCCGCGAGCGAGGCGCCGAAGAAGAAGAAGGGCCTGAGCTGGAACGAGCAGAAAGAGCTCGACGGGCTCCTCGAGAAGATCGACGAAGCGGAGGCCGCGGTGAAGCGACTCGAAGCCCAGCTCGCCGACCCCACGCTGTACGTGGCGCGCCCCGGCGACGGGAGGGTGCCGCTCACGAAGGAGCTCACGAAAGAGCTCGAGGCTGCGCGCGCCGAGGTCGCGAAGCGGCTCGCCCGCTGGGAAGCGCTCGAAGCGAAGCGCTAACGCGCGCGGACCTTGCCGCTGCTCGGCGCGTTCGGCGGCGGATCCTCCAGGTCGGCCGGATCGAAGCGAGGCGCCGGCGGAGCGCGCAGGGAACCAAGCCGCGGCGGGCGCACCGACGGCGGCGCGGCGGGCATGCGCGACGAACGAGGCGGACGCATCGTGGCGAGCAGACGTTCGACGGCGCGGAGGACGCCGCGGAACGGCTCGAGCTCGTCGACCTCCGAGATGCGCCCTTCCTTCGCGGCGCGCATCAGCGCGATCGGGTCGTCGACGGCCTCGTGCTGATGCGGCAATGTCCGCGGGAGGAAGCGCTCCCAGTCCTCGCGCTCGCCGCTGATCGTCACGACGACATCGGCCCAGCTCAGATCGTCCACGGTGAGCGCTCGCGGGCCGAGGACGTCGGTCGCATACCCGGCGTGACGCAGCACGCGGAGCGCGCGCGCGTCGAACGCGACCGGCGCGATCGCTGCTGCGCGGATCTCGACCTCGTCGGCGAGTTGCGTCCGCGCCACGGCATCGACCATCGGGATCCGCGCGGCGTCGCTCCGACCGAGGAACAGGACGCGTCGGCGGCGCTCTCCCGGCGGAGCCTGCAGCGACACGGAGCTCGGCGGGGGCCTCGTGCTCGCCCGCCGCAGCGCGCTCGTCCCGACGAGATCCTCGACGTCGATCTTGAGGAACTCGCTGACCCGCGAGACGAGCGCGTCGGGGACGGGCGCTGCGTCCTCGATGCCGACGAGCATCGCGCGCAGGAAGCAGCGAGACGCCTCGATGCCGCTGTCGTCCTCCCCCTTCTCGCTGGAAGAGCGGGCACGCAAGCGCGCGTCGACGCGCTCCATCATCTCCCGGCGCGTGAGCATCCCCCGCAGAGGCTAGCCGCCCGCGCCGGAACGCGCCAAGCGATCGCGCCGATGGAATTCCTCGTCCCGTCCCGCACGGCCCGCCCGGCCGACGATCCGATCTTCGCCCTCAACGCCGAAGCGACGGCCCGGCGCGCGAAGGGCGAGTCGATCATCAACGCGACCGTCGGCGCTCTCCTCGACGACGACGGGAAGCTCTCGGTCCTGCCGTCCGTGATCGAGGCGCTGCGCGAGGTGCCGCCGGTGCAGGCCGCGGGGTACGCACCGCTCGCCGGCCCGAAGGACTTCATCGCGGCGGTGATCGCGGATCTCTTCGCCGGCACGAAGCTCGCGGAGCACGCGATCGCGGTCGCGACGCCCGGCGGCACCGGCGCGCTGCGCCACGCCGTATCGAACTTCCTCGAGCCGGGGCAGGCGCTGCTGACGTCGTCGTTCTACTGGGGCCCGTACAAGACCATCGCCGACGAGAACGATCGCAAGGTCGAGACGTTCTCGATGTTCACGTGGCAGGGAGACGAAGGCGAGCTCGACGTCGCCGCCTTCGACGAAGCGCTCCGTCGACAGGTCGCGACGCAGAAGCGCGTGCTCCTGTTCATCAACGACCCGTGCCAGAACCCGACCGGGTACTCGATGCGCCCGCCGCAGTGGCGCGCCGTCGTCGCCTCGATTCTCGCGGTCGCGGATCAGGCGCCGATCACCGTGCTGGTCGACGTCGCGTACTGGCTCTACGGGCAGGGCGATCCGCGCGCGTTCCTCGCGCACCTCGAGCCGCTCGTCGGTAAGGTGGCGCTCGCGTTCGCTTGGTCTGCGTCGAAGAGCTTCACCGAGTACGGCGCGCGCGTCGGCGCCCTGGTCGTCGTCGACCCGGACGTTGCCCGCCGTCGCCGCACGACCGATGCGCTGACGTTCTCCTGCCGCGGAACGTGGTCGAACTGCAACCACGCAGGGCTCCTCGCGATCACGCGCCTCCTCACCGACGGCGCGCTCCGCGCAAAGGTCGACGCCGAGCGCGACGCCCTCAAGCGACTGCTCGACGGTCGTGTCGCTGCGTTCAATGCGGCCGCGAAGGGGACGGCGCTCCGCTACCCGCGCTACGATGGCGGCTTCTTCACGACCGTGGTCCTGCCGAAGGGGACGGAGCGAGAGGGCGTGCCGCGCGCCGCCGCGCAGCTCCGCGAGGCCGGCGTATTCGTCGTGCCGCAGGGCGATGGCCTCCGCGTCGCGCTATGCTCGGTCGCGGAGCGCGACGTGCCGCGTCTGGTTGCAGAGCTGGACCGCGCGATCCGTGTATGAACTTCGTGCTCGGCGAGAGCGCGGGCGGGGCTCTTCCCGGCGGTACGACCTTCGCACTAACGCCCCTCAGGTGAGCACCATGATCCCGCGCAGCGCACGCCGTAGTCGACCGCAGGGCAGCTTTGTCGCTGCGTGTCTCATCACGGGATCCGTCGCGCTGACCGCGACGAGCGGTTGCGGCAATCAGGACCGGCCCATCGATCCCGAGAGCCGGCTCTCGAATGCGCACCCGGACGAGGACGAAGGAGCGCCCGCCTCGCCGGAGCCCGGCGCGTTCCCCGAGATCGTCGCCGCGGTCGGCGCCGTCGCGCGACGCGACGCCCCCACGCGCCTCGAGGGGTGGCTGAGCGCCTCGGAGCAAGGGCGCGCGCTCTTGAAAGGCTGGCCGCGGAATGGTGACGGGACGCTCGATCTCGACCGTGCGCCGCTCTCGACCGCGACGGTCGAAGCAGAGCTCGAACCCGGCTCGAAGTCGAAGTGCGGCGAGGTGATCGTCACCTACCGTACCGCCGGTGACGGCCCAGCTCTGCGGTTCCGCCTCGCGGTACCAGCCACGGTGCCGGCCTGCCGCGGCCGTGTGCGCGCGAGCCGCGTCCACGGCAAAGAGGCCATGCCCCTGCTGCGCGCGGCGCTGGCGGACGCAAAAGTCCCGAACGACGTCGACACGCTGCCGCGCATGGCCGCGAACTGACCGGGGCGGGCGCGCCTTCGAGAATCACAGGGAGGCGGGGAAGCGGGGAGGCGAGAGGAGATCCGTGAGGTCTGCCGGTCGCTGCTTTTACGCTTCGCAGCACTCGTTCCCTTCAGGTCTTCGCCGCTCGGGATTGAGCACGGAGGCGCGGAGGCACGGAGGTTCGAGAAGTGCTGCCGCATCGTGGCGCTCCCGTCGGCGCTCTCCTTGCGGGTTGCGCGAGGATCGGCGACCAGACGTTGGGCCGCGATCGGCAGCACTTCTCGAACCTCCGCGCCTCCGTGCCTCCGTGGTTCTCTTCGGAGGCGAGCGCGACGGCCGAGGGGGCAAGAGCAGCACGCACGCCGAAGACAGGATCGGCAGACTGCTTCTCGCCTCCCCGACTCCCCGGCTCCCTGTTTTTCTCGTGCGTGTCAGCGTCTCCCGAAGCGTTTCAGGGAGCCCATCCAGCAGTCAGCAAGAAGTCGAGCACGCGCGAGTGCGTCTCGGCCGGCCGCTCGATCTGCGGCGCGTGCCCGGTGTCCGCGAAGATGTGGAGCTCGCCGTTCTGCAGCAGTGGCAGCGCCTGCTCCGCGAAGCGGATCGGCACGATGCGATCGCCGTCGCCGTAGACCATCAGCGTGGGCGAGGCGATCGTGGGCAAGAGGTCGAGGATGGACGCGTCGCGCACCTGTCGTGCGGTCTTGAGCAGGCCGAGCTTCCAGCGCCGATCCGACAGCCGCTCCTGGACGCTCGCGAGCTCGTGCTCGAAGAAGTCGTCGCGCGAGAAAACGGTGCGGAGGATGGCGCGGACGACCTCGGTCTCGACCTTCTTCACGAGGCGGCGAACCGCGCCACCGGGGAAGAGCGCGTACCCCTCGCGTTGCTCGCCGAGGCCCGAAGAGGCGAGCAGCACCAACGCCGGAACGCGCGCCGGAGCGCGGTGCGTGAACGTGGCGGCGACCTGGCCACCGAGCGAGTTACCGATCACCGCCGCGCGATCGAGGCGCACGTGGTCGAAGAAGCGCGCGAGATCGTCGGCGTAGTCGGCGACGCGGTTGCCGTGTCGCTCGTGCGTCGTCGCCGAATCGAACTCGGGGAACCCGATCTCCCAGACGCGGTGCGTCCGTGCGAGGAGCGGCATGAACGTCGACCACGAGTGGAAGAGCCCGCCGAGCCCGTGCGCGAGCACGAGATCCGGACCCTCGCCCACGACGCGATAGGTCACGTCGGTGCCCGGGATTCGCTCCCGGTCGGACGGGCACGCATCCAGCGCGATCGGCGCGTGTGAAGAGACGGCCACCATCTCGGGAGAACGAGTCTGCAACGCGCGCACCGCCTTCGCCACGTTTCCTAGCCCGAGACGCACGAGATGGTCATTTCGCGCCGGGAACGTCGAGCGAAGCGTTCGGATCGGCGGTCAGCGTCTCGACCGTGGCGAAGCCCTTCTCCGGATCGACGACGCGCACCTCGCCGAAGCGGCGGAGTGGTCGAGCCAGCGCGCCGTCCCCAGCGACCGAGATGATCAGCGTCGGACCGACGAGCTTTGCAGTCGCCGTGGCGTGCACCTTCTCGATCGGGGCTTCGCGTAGCGCAGTGCGGTACGACGCGACGTACTCGTACACGTCCGCGCCAGGGAGTCCGAGGATCTCCTTGTCGACCACGAGGCCTGCCACTGCGCCGATCGTCTCGAGACGGAAGAGGAACCCCGTCTCGAGGCTGGTCTTCGCGATGGCGAGCTCCGACGCGTCGACGGGCTTCTCGCCGCGCATCCAGGTCAGGTGCTCGAGCAACGCCGTCACCGACTTCGGAGCGAGCGGCGTCTGCGTGCCGGCGTAGACCGCGATCACCGCCGGGCCGTGCGCGAACTCGCGCGTCGTGGCGGTCGTCGAGTAGGCGAGCGAGCGCTTCTCGCGCACGTCGCTGAAGAGCCGCGCCGACATCCCGCCGCCGAGCGACTGCACGGCGAGGGACAGCTCCGCCCACTGCGGGTCCTTCCGCGGGATCGAGAGCGATCCGATGAGGATGTCGGCCTGCTTCGCGCTCGAGCGGCGCGCGAGGATCACCCGCGTGCCCGTCTTTCCGGCGCCCTGACCGGCATCGGCGCTCCCCCAGTCGAGGGCAGGGGCCTCGCCCTTGGCGAACCCGCCGAGGTGTTTCTCGAGCTTCGCGGCGACGTCGGCCTGCTCGATGTCGCCGGCGACCACGACGAACGCGTTCCCCGTGACGTACAGCTTCTTGTAGAAGGCCTTCACGTCGGCGAGCGTGATGTTCTCGAGCGAGGCCTCTGACGCATCGAAATCGGCGTAGGGGTGCCCCTCGCCGAACAGCTCCTTGTACATGGCGCCGCGCGCCATCCACGAGCCGGAGCCCTTCTGCGACTGGCGGATGCGATCGAGCTCGCGCGCCTTCAGCTTCGTGAACTCGGCGGCGTCGAAGCGCGGCTTGGTCACGACGGCGCCGAGGATCTCGAGCGCGGCGTCGAGTTTGTCGCGCGTGACGGCGATGGAGAACACCGCGCGATCGGGCCCGACTTCGACCGACAGATCGGTCCCGAGCGCATCGACGCGATCGGCGAGCTCGCGCGAGGAGAAGCGACCGGCG
>JBKJQC010000473.1:0-3981 GCA_046593995.1 Polyangiales bacterium | reverse complement strand
GTCGCGCCGGGTGGCGCCTCACGCGCAAGCTCGACGCGCAGGGCGAGCCGATCGACGAGTGGCGCTGCCCGGCGTGCGCCGAGAAGCTCCGCAGGCACCGCGCGCTCGCGGGGCAGGCGAGCGGGTTCTTCGAAGCGGTCGTCCCGAAAAAGCGCGACTGAGCGTGCCGAGCGGATGCTCGCCGCGTCGAGGCGCGACAAAAACGTCGAACCGAGCTCCGCATCGTGCGACGCGGAGCCCGGCGAGACGTCTTGTGTTGGAAGAGTATCGAATCAGTACGACGCGGACATCGAAGACGTCGGCGCCATGCGGCGGCCGGTGATTTTCGCCGGGAGCTTGGGGGCGACGTACTGGTTGTACATCCCCATCAGCTTCGCGCGGTTCTTCCACGCGTAGTAGCCGAGGATGGGCAGCGTGCCGCCGAAGGGCGCCACGCGCGTGGCGCGGCTGGCGAGGATCGCCGACATCATCGAGGGCTTCTTCGCGAGACCGAGCATGATGAGCATATTGCGGAACATGAGAGAGCTCCTCCTGACGGCAGAGCCGTCGTGCAGGGGATACGGCCGTGCATCACGGCCGCGGGTGCTCTCACCCTCTGCAGACGTGATGCCGCGCGTCGTGCCCCCGCATGGGGTCGAGACTGGCTCTGCGCTGTCGCCGCGATGAGCCGATCGTGCTCTCCTGACGGCCGTGGAACGATCCCTTTTCCGTGAAGACCACGAGATGTTTCGCAAGACCGTCCGGGCGTTCATCGACGCGGAGGTGAAGCCGAACCAGGAGCGCTGGTCGGAGAACGGCATGGTCGACCGCGAGGCCTGGCGGAAGGCCGGCGCGGCCGGCATCCTCTGCCCCTGGCTCGCGGAGGAGCACGGCGGCGCGGGGGGCGATTTCCTCCACTCGGTCGTCGTGATGGAGGAGCTCGCCAAGGCGTACGAGTCCGGGTTCGCGATCCCGCTCCACTCGGACATCGTCACTCCGTACATCCACGAGTTCGGCAACGACGCGCAGAAGAAGCGCTGGTTGCCGGGCTGCGCCTCGGGGGACCTGGTCACCGCCGTCGCGATGACCGAGCCCGGCACGGGGTCCGACTTGGCGGCGCTCACGACGCGCGCCGTACGCGACGGCGACCACTACGTGATCGACGGCTCGAAGACGTTCATCTCGAACGGCATCCTCTGCGACCTCTGCATCGTGGCGGCGAAGACCGACCCCGATCCGACGAAGGCGCACCAGGGCATCTCGCTCTTCGTCGTCGAGGCCGGCACGCCGGGCTTCACCAAGGGGAAGAAGCTCAAGAAGATGGGCATGGCCTCGCAGGACACCTCGGAGCTCTCGTTCGAGGGCTGTCGCGTACCGGTCGCGAACCGCCTCGGCGAAGAGGGGGCGGGGTTCATGATGCTGATGAAGAAGCTCCAACAGGAGCGTCTCTGCGTCGCGATCGCCTCGCAGGCCGCCGCGGAGCAGGTGCTCGGCGACACGATCGCGTACACGCAAGAGCGCCGTGCCTTCGGCAAGCCGATCGTCAAGTTCCAGAACACGCAGTTCAAGCTCGTGGAGTGCGCGACGAAGGTGGAGGTCGGTCGGGCCTTCCTCGACAAGCTGGTGGTCGAGCACGTCGCCGGGAAGTACCTCGTGAAGGAGTGCTCGATGGCGAAGCTGTGGCAGACCGAGATGGGCTCCGAGGTGGTCGACACCTGCCTCCAGTTCTTCGGCGGCTACGGCTACATGCTCGAGTACCCGGTCACGCGTGCGTACATGGACGCGCGCGTTCAGCGGATTTTCGCGGGCACGAACGAGATCATGAAGGTCATCATCGCGAAGCAGATGGGCCTCTGAGACGCTGGCGTTCCCAGTGGGAGCGGTAAACAGATGACTCTCCGGCGGGAATCGAGGTAGACGGGCGCGCAGATGCGAATCGTTGCCATCGTGCAGGCACAGATGACGAGCCCCCGCCTGCCCGGCAAAGCGCTCGCCGACGTCAGCGGACGACCGATCCTCGACTGGGTCATCCGGCGGATCTCGGACGCGAAGGTCCTCGACGAGGTCGTCGTCGCAACGGGCGACACGTCCGCCGACGATCCCGTCGCGGAGCGATGCCAGGCCCTCGGCGTCCGCTGCATCCGCGGCGACGACGCCGACGTGCTCGCGCGCTTCCTCCTCGCGGCGCAGGGCGCGCGCGCCGACGTCATCGTGCGCGTCACGGCCGACAGTCCCTTCACCGATCCAGAGATCATCGACCTGGTGGCGCGTCGCTTCGCCGAGGAGAAGGCCGAGTACGCGAGCAACGCCCTCGTCGCGAGCTTTCCGAAGGGCCTCGGGGTCGAGGTCTTCTCGCGCAAGGCCCTCGAGGCGAGCGCGAAGGACGCGAAGGCCCCCGAGGAGCGCGCCGACGTCACGGCATTCATGAAGCGTCATCCCGAGCGCTTCCGTCACCTCTCGGTGCCCGCCGAGAATCCTCATCCGAAGGAGCGCTGGACGGTCGAGGCCGCCGAGGATCTCGAGCTGATGCGCGCCATCGTGAGCCGGCTCCCGAACCGCGACGAGTTCGGCTGGCGTGACATCCTCGCCGTCCTCGATCGCGAGCCGCAGCTCCGCGCCATCAACGCGCACGTCAAGTAGGGTGGCTTGGCCTACCGGAAGACCTCCGCGCTGCTCGAGTGGCTGCCGCTCGTCTCCGCGACGGCCGTCCTCGCGTGGTGGTCGATCAGCGCGATCACTGGGAAGACCGGCGGAGCGCCGTGCGTGCCGCTCGACGACGCGTTCATCCACTTCCGGTACGCGCGTTCGTTCGCGGAAGGGACGCCGCTCGTCTACGCGCCGGGCGATCCGCCGACCGCGGGTGCGACGTCGCTCCTGTGGTCGCTCGTGCTCGCACCGTTCTGGAAGCTCGGCTCCCGCGACACGTCGCTGATCTGGGTCGCCTGGGCGATGTCCTTCGCCGCGCTCGGGGGTCTCGCGCTCGAGACCAGACGGCTTGCAGGACGGCTCCTGCCGCGCGGGCTCGCCGTCGCGTCCGCGGCGACGGTGCTCGTCTTCGGCGGTCACGTGTGGTGCGCGGCGAGCGGGATGGAGGTCACGCTCTTCGCGTGGATCCTCGTACGCACCGCGCGGCTCGGGGCCGACGTCTTCGAGGTCTCGCGCGAGGACGAGCCGCCGGAGGTGCTCCCGCCGATCACCTGGACGCTCGAGGAGCTGTGGAGCGACGCGCTCGATCCGCGGAGCGAGCTCCCGCTCCGTCGCCTGCACGTGGAGCTCGCCGTGTTCGGGGCCCTCGCGCCGCTCGCACGACCCGAGGGCGCGGTCGTCGCGCTGTTCGCCGCGGTCACGTTGTTCGTGACGGGAGCGCGTCGCTGGGCGCTCCTTCCGCTCGCGGGCATCGCGACCCCGCCGCTCTTCTTCCTGCTCCGCACCGGACGCGCCGTCGCCACCACGACCGACGTCAAATGGCTCCTCGCGCACCCCTCTGCGCGCGCCTTCCACACCACGACGCAGAACCTCTACGTGCTCGTGGCGCAGCTCCTCGACGGCAAAGGGCCGGCGCGCACGTTCCTGCCGGACGGCTTCTTCTACGGTCTGATCCTCGCTCCGTTCGCCTTGGCCTCGGCGGCGCACCGACGCGGCCGTCGATTTCGCGCGCTCGCCGTGGTCGTCGTGGCGATCGGGATGGCGATCCCCGCGAGCTACGAGGGGTTCCTCTCGAACAGGCTCCGCTATCTCTGGCCCTTCACCGCTGGCGTGTTGATCTCGATGGTGGCGATCGGCGATCTCGCGGCGACGTTCGCCGTGCGCTTCGACGAGAAGCTTCGCGCGCTCCGCGGTGTCGGCGCCGGGCTCCTCGTGTTGGTGCTGCTCGGGCAACTGCCCGACTCGATCGAGGACCTCGCGGTGTCGGCCGCGGGCGTGCACGGCCAGCAGGTCGCGATGGCGCGCTGGGCGAAGGGCGCGCTCCCCAAGGACGCGCTCGTCGGGGTCAACGACGCG
>JBKJQC010000357.1:0-2660 GCA_046593995.1 Polyangiales bacterium | reverse complement strand
GAGCACCAGAATCGCTGTGCCGGCGCCTTCGGCGAGCAGGTTCCTCCCCCGGCGCACGGACAGCCACCGGCCCGCCACCTGCCGGTGATATCGGAAGACGAGAGAGAGCTGCCTCAGCTCGGACCCTGCTTGCTCGAGTCCGGCCGCGCCGAAGCCCGTGACGGCGTCGGCCTTTTCGGGCGAGAGGAAGGGCAGCAGCCACAACCGCTCGCGGTTGAGCACGTCGATCTCGGAGAGCAGCTGCGCCGCACGCTCTTCACGAATCGCTGCCTGGTCCTGGTTGAGCTTCCGCTCCGTCGCCTCGATGCGCGCTCGAGCGGCCACGGGGTCCCGCACGTCCACCGTGGCTGGCAGGGCCGCGAGCGGATCCGCACCCGCCGGGGGCGCGCCGCCTCCGTCGGCGACGAGGTCGTCGAGCGCTTCACCGAGCTGGCTGCGCGCATCGCGGAGATCGACGCGGAGCGTGTCGTAGAATCGGTCGACCTCGGTGGCCGAGCTCGCCCCGCGAGCCTCGCGCGCGCGTCGCTGCCACCCGAGCGTCGCCTCTTGCCGCGCCGCGATCGCGAGGCGCCGCGCGGCGAGCGACTGCTTGAAGGACAACTGCGCGGCTTCGACCTGGAGGAGGCGCGCGTACTCCTCGGAGACGAGGCGCGCGGCCTCGGTGCGGGCGTCCCGCGCGGCCTCGAGCGCACGCAGTCGCTCGGCCTCGGCCTTCTGTGCGAGGATCGCCTCGTCGGAAAGCGGGGGCGCGGCGGCGACCTGACGTTTCGCGTGCGAGGCAAGGAGCTCGGCTCGCCGCGGCGCGGGCAGTTGATAGAACGCGAGACGCGCCCGATCCAACTCGAGGCGAGCCGCCCACAATGCGGGGGCGATCTCGGGCAGCGCGCTGTCGAGAGCGGCGTCTGTGCCCACGTCGGCGAGCGCAGTCGGCTTCTTGGTGCCTTTCTGTTCTGTCGGTTCGTCCTTTTGGTCGGATCGGCGCAGCAGAGCCCGCAGTCGAGCGGCCTCGAGGTCGACGGCGGCGCCGTCATCGAGGGCGACGTCGAAGAGCGATCGCGGATCGATGGCGACCGCGAGGGACTCTTCGATCAGCGCGCGCACGCGGGCCGCTTTGAGCGAGAGCTCGGCGAGCCGCGGATCGACAGCGACGATCTCCGTCGCGGCGAGGCCGACATCGCGGACCTCGGGCTCGGCGTCGATGCCCGCGTCACCGCGCGCGGCCGACGGCGCGAAGGCCACGAGCGCGACGAGCGCGACAGCACGGGCGCGGTTTCCGAACAAAGGCCCGACGATAGATGCGTGGTGTCGGGTGAGGAAGTCGATTGTCCGGTCGGCTCGCTCGGTGGTACCCACTGAACATGTCCCACGTCAGCCACAAACTCGAGGGTTCGCTCGAGGGTGCGCTCGCGGGTGGCGGCGATCCGGCGACGTCGCCGCTCTACGTCTTCGGCCCGTTCCTCCGGCTGCTCGTGGTCGCCGGCGCGACGAGCGTAACCTTCGGAGCGTCGATCTGGCTCGCGGTCCTCACGGTGATCACCGTCTCCGCGATGTATCGGCGCGTGATGATCTGGGTGACCGACGGCAGCGGCGGCAGCGGGTTGAGCGAGGACGAGTTCGGGCCCTGGGCGGTCAAGATCAACGCCGGGATCACCGTCGTCGAATACACCCTCACGTTCCTCGTCAGCATCGCCGCGCTCGTCACGTTCATCGCGGATCGTTTCCCCATGCTCGCCGGCCACCTCCTCGGGATCCCGCTCCGCACCGTGATCGCAGTGGCGCTCAGCGTCGTCACCGGGTTCGTGGTCAACCGCGGACCCAAGGTCGCCGCGCGCGCGTTCGGCCCGGCGACGGCGGCGGTCCTGCTGCTGCTGTGGCTCATGATCATCGTCACGATCGTTCGCCGAGGCTTTCACCTCCCCGGGCTCGATTTTCGCGCATTCACGCGCCCGTACCTGGGCGCGACGCTGGGCGGCTACGCACGCATTCTCGCGCTCATGACCGGCATCGAGATCTTCGCGAACCTCGTCGCCGCCTATCATGGGCCCGCGCGTGAGCGCAGCCGCAAGGCGTTCGGCAGCCTCCTGATCGTGATGGGCACGACCTCGGCGACGATGCTCGTGGTCGGTCCGGCGATTCGAGATCTCTCGAATCCGCTCGACCCCTCGGTGTCGGTGTTCACGCAGACGATGGACAGGCTCCTACCGGGACCCCTCGCGTATGCCGGGACGCTGATCGGGATCGCGGTGCTCCTCTCCGCCGCGGCCGCGAGCGCCCAGGGCATCCAGAACCTCGCCCTCGGGCTACGTCACCGTCACTACATCCCGGCCTCCTTCGGTCGCAAGAATCGGTACGACGTCGCCGACAAGCCGGTGTGGGTCGAGATCGGGATCTGCGTTGTCTGCTTCGCCGTGCTCGGCACGCACGAAGAGACCTACCTCGCGCTCTATGCGGCTGGTGTCTTCGTGCTGCTCAGCCTCACCGGGTGGGCGGCGGTGAAGCGGCTGACGCGCGAGCTGCGCGCGGCGCCGTCCTCCTCGCTGGCGCTGTCGCTACTCGGCACGTTGCTCGCGGTCCTCATGACGAGCGGCGCCACGCTGGTGATCTTCGGCGAGCGATTTCGCGAGGGCGCTTGGACGTACTTCCTGATGATCCCGGCGCTG
>JBKJQC010000251.1:0-5235 GCA_046593995.1 Polyangiales bacterium | reverse complement strand
GCTCGCCACCGGCGTCGCGCGACTCCTGCGCGGGCGCGCGCGCGTCGCCTCACGCGTGCTGATCTCGTCGTTCGAGCCGAAGCTCCTCGCCCGCGTCGCAGTCCTGCTTCCCGACGTCCCCCGCGCGTTCCTCTTCCACGAGGGACAGCGGTTCGCGAAGACGCCGATCGCCGCCCTCGTCGCGAGGACCCTCTCCGCAGCGGCCGTCCACCCGGAGCGCACCCTCTGCAGTCACGCGCGCGTCGGGGCGTTTCGCGCGCGCGGTCTCCTCGTGAACGTGTGGACGGTGAACGACGAGCGCGAAGCCATCGACCTCGCCCGCCTCGACGTCGACGGCATCATCACCGACGACCCCGCAAAGATCCTGACCGCGCTCGGTCAGGAGACGTCGGATCCGGCCATCTCGCGCTCGTAGATCCGCAGGATCGCCACGAACAACGACATCAGGATCGGTCCGACCAAGAGGCCGGCGAGGCCGAATACCTCGAGGCCGCCGAGGAGCGCGATCAACATCAGGAGCGGGTTGGTGCTGCCGTGTCCGCGCACGAGGCGCGGTCGCACGACGTAGTCGACGAGACCGACCACCACGAGCGTGCCCCACGCGAGGATGAACCCGCCGCCGATGGGCGAGCCCTCGGCGATCATCCACGTGCCGATCGGCACCCAGACGAGCATGGTGCCCATGATCGGCAGGAAGGACGCGATCGCCGACATCAACCCCCAGGTCACCGGCTGCGGCACCCCGACGATGGCGAATCCGACGCCGGCGAGGATCCCCTGGATCGCTGCGGTCGAGATGGTGCCGAGCATCGCCGCGCGGCCGACGTCGCGGAACTCGAGGACCAGCGCGCGCGTGTGACGAGGATCGAGCGGGAGCACGCGCTCGAGCCGCACGGGGATCCGCGGCCACTCGAGGAGCACGTAGTACATCGTCATCAAGCCGATCACGAGACCGAGCACCGCGCTCGTCGTGGTCTGCACGATGAGGCTCGCGGCCTGCGTCGCGTAGCCGGTGAGCTTCTCGAGCTCGAGCGAGAGGCGCGTGGCGACCTGGGCGCGATCGATGCCGAAGCGCGCGAGGATGCGCATGCCCCCCCGGCCGAGCGCGGCCTCGACGGAGCCGGCACCGATGCTCCCCTGGAAGCGACCGATCAGCGCGAAGAGCTCACGGGTCATCACATAGAGCGCGACTGCGCCTGCGAACGTGGTGAGGATCCCCGCGCTGATGGTCGTCAGCGCGGCGGCCAGCGCGCGACGGTCGCCGAGCCGGTGCGCGAGAGAGCGGTACGTCGGCTGCGCGACGAACGCGACCATCGTCCCGAAGGCGATGCCGACCCAGAGCGGCGCCGCGATGCGCGCGACCGTGAGGAACGACAACAACAGCACGACGCCGAGCGCGATGCGTCGACCACGCACCGTCTCGGGCGCAGCCGCGGCGGACGTGAGGCGCGGGAGCTCTTCGTCGGGCGGAAAGCTCGGCGGCCCGGCCGACAGCGGAGCCACCTCGTCGGCTTCCGTCGAGCCAGGCGGCGGAATCGTCGAATGTCGCGAGCGCTTCGAGACACTCACGCGACGTGCTTCCGGAGCGGTGACGTTCGATCCACTGGGCGCCTGAAGGACATGGTACCGCTCGGCCAGGGCCGCGCTAAGGAACCGACCGGGATGCGACGCGGCATGCGATCTGGGGCGACGCGCGACTTCGCCGAGGACGAGCGCAGAGAGCCCCGCGGCGTCACGACGCTCCTTCTCACGATTGCGCTCCTGATCGCGTCCGCGGCCGTGACGACCGAAGCGCGAGCGGCGCCGCGCAAACCGGCCGAGCCGACCGAGGTCGAGGTCGTCGACCTGAGCGAGGATGTACGGCCCGACCCGCAGGGAATCGCGGCCGGGGCGCAGCTCGGCGGCGGGTGGTACACGAATCGCGGGAGCCGCCCGGGGGTGCCCGGCCTGGGTGCGTCGATCACGACGGCGTTCGGCCTCGGCCCGCGCGGCGCGCGCGTCCCTCTCTCGCTCGAGCCATGGATCTCGTTCATGGTCCCGCTCGTTGACGGCCACCCGAACCGGTTCACCGAGGTCGGCGTTCGCGTCCTCTGGCGCTTCACCGGAATCCTCGATGGCCATTGGCTCTCGCTCGGAACCGGGCTCGTCTTCACCAGCACCCGCCCGAGCGCGGGCTACTCCAAGCTCTGCGTCGACAATCCCCCGCAGGCCGCGGCCGCCGGAGCGGACTGCAGCGAGTCCGGTGAGATCACGCCCGGGTGGCTGATCGACGTCGGCCTCGGCGTGAAGGAGTGGACGCTACGAGGGATGCGCGTCGGCATCGGCGCGCGCGTTCCGTTCCAGGTCTCCTCCCACCCAGGGCTCGGCGTCCTCGGGTTCTTCTACGCCCAAATCGGCACCGGGATGTAAGATCCTGCCCCCGTCGTGCCTCGCCCGTTCTCCAGTTCGTCGTCGCGGCGCCGCGCGGTCGTGCCCCTCCTGTCCGGGCTCCTTTCGCTCCTGACCCAGACGGCGGGATGCGGCTTGATGCCGAAGCGGGTGACGAGCGACGACTGCGACACGTGGGCGGATCGCGTCGTCACAATCACACGCCACGAGGCCGAGGAGGGGGACAAGCGTTGCACGCTCAAGCCTTCTGCAGAGGCCCTCGTGGATCTCGAGAAGGAGTACGCCGCGCTGCGCGACGAGGTGGCGACCTCGTGCCGCGGGCTCGTCGGACGCCCCTACGCACCGCGTGACGCGCAGTGTCTCGGCGGCGCGACCAAGGCTGACGATCTCCGCACCTGCGCGTTCGCCACGAGCTTCTTCCCCGAGCTCGTCGAGGGCGCGATGGCCGCGCGGCGCGTCGCCGACACGCGCTGCAAGCTCGCGACGCGGGCGACGCCGAAGCCCGAGGTCGACGCGAAGGCCGAGCCGAAGAAGCCCGACGACAGCGTGAAGAAGAAGCCCGACGAGGACCTGAACATGCTGCCCAACCCCGCGCCGACGCACAGCACGTCGGCGAAGCCGGAGCCCTCGGTCGCGAAGAAAGATCCGAAGGGGAAGAAAAAGCCCTGAATCGTCGCTTTGCGCGTCCTCGTGAAACGGAGTAACCAAACGGACACCATGTGGCGTCCTCCCGCGCTCCTCCTCTGCATCGTGCCGCTCCTCGTCGCCTGCTCCGGCACGTCGACCCCCGCGCGCACCGACGCCGGCACGACCGGCGATGGCGCCCCGAGCGGTGACTACCCGCCCGGCCCCTACGGGACCAACGTCGGCAACGTCGTCGAGGACGCCTCCTTCACGGGCCGCCGCACCGGGATCGACAGCGCGCGCGAGACGGTCACGCTCGCGAGCTTCCATGCCCTACGTAGCACCGGGAAGAAATTCCTCGTCCTCAACGTCGCCGCGTTCTGGTGCTCGCCCTGCAAGGAAGAGGCGAAGGAGTTCCAGGCCGTCATCGTCCCGAAATACGCCCCGAAGGGCGTCGCGTTCCTCAGCGTCGTGCTCGAGACGTCGAGCCGACAGCCCGCGCAGGACTCCGACGTCGACCTCTGGATCTCGACCTACAAGCTGACCTTCCCGGTCGTGAACGATCTCGACGGGTACGTGACCGGCTTCTTCGACAAGAACTCCATGCCGCTCAACATGGTGATCAACCTCGAGACGATGAAGGTCGAGAAGAAGATCATCGGCGCCGATCTCGCGCGCCTGCAGATGGATCTCGACCAGCTGGTCGGAGGTTGATCGTGCGCCCCCTGCTCTCCGCGCGTGTTTCGGTGGTAGCGGCGCTCGTCGTGGTGTCGTGTGGCGGAGGCCAGGCCGAGCCGCAGAACGGCGGCACCGCCGCCGCACCGACGGGCGACTCGCAGGCGACCGACTTCACGCTCCCAGACGTCGAGGGGAACCAGGTCTCGCTCTCTCAGTACCTCGGCAAGGGCGCCGTCGTGATCGACTTCTGGGCGACCTGGTGCAAGCCCTGCATCGCCGAGATGGTCCATCTGCAGAAGATGTACGACGCGAAGAAGGACAAGGGCCTCGTCGTCATCGCCATCTCGATGGACTCGCAGGACACCATCGCGCAGGTCGCCCCCTTCGTGAAGAACAAGGGCTTCACCTTTCCGGTCCTCCTCGACGAGGGCGGTCAGGTCGTGAACATGTACAACCCGCGCCGCGCTGCGCCGTTCACCATCCTGATCGACAAGAGCGGCAAGGTGGTCAAGCGTCGCGAGGGGTTCAACGCCGGCGACGAAGTGCAGCTCGAGAAGGACGTCGAAGCTGCGATGAAGTGAGCTACGCTGCGGCGCCGCCGTGCGAGCCGTGCGTCCCGTCGTTGCGTCGATCCTCGCTCTGTCGCTCTCCCCCGGGGTCGCGGCTGCGAAGGACGTCGGCAGGTTGGGCGGCGCCCCGATTCGGATGGACGTCACCGAGACGTCGCTCTTCAACTGGCACGGCGACAATCTCAACACCGTCAAGCGCATCGACGACAGCTACGTGGAGTGGATCAACCGCTTCAACGTCCTCTTCGCGTGGAAGGCGTGGCAGGTCGGCCTCCGGCTCGACACCGCGAAGTACTGGAACCAACCGACCGTCGGCGAGTTCGGCCCCGACTCGGGGTACTCGCGCGCCCAGCAACGCGATGCCCAGCGACAGCTGCCGTACCGCTATCGCGATACGCTGCTGACGGAGGGCAACTTCCGCCCCGGCCCGGCCGATGCCTCGGTGTGGCCGTCGAAGCTCTTCCTCTCGTACCAGAAGCCCGAGATCGAGCTCACGGTCGGCGACTCCTACGTCGCGTTCGGGCGCGGCTTCGTGCTCAACATCCGCAAGTTCGACGAGATCGGCGCAGACACGACGGTCCAGGGCGGCAAGGTCGTCTACCGCGGCCTGAAGCCGTTCACGTTCACCGGCATGGCCGGTCTGTCGAACCCGACGCGCGTCGACGACGCGACCGGCTTCAAGCTCTCGGACGCCGCCGGCGATCCGTACCGTCAGACCTGGTCACGCGACCTCGTCGCCGGCACGCGGGTCGAAGCGCGCGTGAAGACGGCGACGATCGGAGTGCACGTCGCGAACACGCGACGACGTCACGATCTGTTCCCCGGCGGCGATCCGACCTTCGTGCGCGACGTCACCGGCTACGGCATGAGTTTCGCGCTGCCGAAGGTCTCCGACGCGTTCCCGCTCAACGTCTACACCGAGGTGGCGCTCCAGAACCGAGTCCCCTTCCCCGACAGCCCCGATCAGACGAAGCAG
>JBKJQC010000218.1:0-2842 GCA_046593995.1 Polyangiales bacterium | reverse complement strand
AGCGGCATCCCGCCCTGGCCGGCTCCGGGAGCTCCGGGGCGCTGCGCCGAGTTCGCGCGACGCGCAACCATGTAGAGGGACTGCCCCTCGAGGTACTCCATCGCGATGAAGAACTCTTCGCCTTCCTGACTCACCTCGTTCGTCTGCACGACGTTCGGGTGGTTGAGACGCGCCGCGATGCGCGCCTCGTTGAGGAACATGGCGAGGAACTCGGGATCCTCGGCGAGCTCGGGGCGCAGGCGCCTGATCACCTGCAGCTTGTTGAAGCCTTGCGGTCCCTGCGCGACCGCGAGGAACACGTCGCCCATCCCGCCGCTCCCGAGGTCGACGACGTACCGGTACTTGCCGAAGCTCAGGCTTTCCGGTCGCGCCATCTACTTCCCCAGGGACCCCCGAGAGAGAGGGTCTGGGTAGAGTACGGCTTCTCGCCGCGAGATCCCAGCGGACGACCGCTGCGCTCCTGCGAAGCGGCCGCGGAACGCTCGGCATTCGCTTGCCCGCGTCGCGCTCTGCTCCCACGGACTCGGCCTGTTCGTGTGGACGCTCGTCCGTCGGAGCGCGCGAACCCGATCAGAACGTGCCGACGAGCGCGACGCTCGTAGGACCGACGCGTAAAGCGGTCGACGACGACGACGACTTCGACGGGGCAGCGAGAAACACGACGACGCCGCTCACGAGCGCCACGCCGCCGCCGAAGAGGAGGACGGTGCCGGGCTCGGGCTCGTCGAGGACATGGAGGATCGCGCCGCTGGCGATCGCGACCAGGCCGAGGGTGCCGTTGACGACACCGACGGTGCGGACGGCGCTCCAGCTCGAGGTCGTCTCGGTCCGAGGAGGCGGGGACGGCGCCGTGGCGGGCTCGGCGTGCGCGCGCGTCGGCACCACACCGACGGCGACTCCGGTGAGGAGGGATGCGATGCCAATGGCATGCTTGTTCAAACGACGACCTTCCCGAACGGACGCACGGCGAGCCACGCGAGCTTCCAGTGCGCGACGGCGAAGGGGATTCCGACGATGGTGACCGCGAACCCGAGCGCGAGGCCGAGGTGCGTGAGCGCGAGCCAGAACCCGAAGAACACGAACCACAGGACATTGAGGACGAACGAGAGCGCGCCGCCGACGAACCCGGTGTCGTCCTCCACGCGGTTGTCGAACGGGAGCAACGCGTACCAAGCGAGCTTGAACACCTGCACGCCGAGCGGGATGCCGACGATGGTCAGGCAGAGGAAGAGCGCGCCGAGCGCGTATCCGATGGCGAGCGGGACTCCGCCGCCGAAGAACAGCCAGAGGAGGTTGCCGAGCGTTCCGAACGCGGTCGTTCGGGTGGGGGTGACGGCGTGCGCGCTCATTCGCCCCGCAAGGTGCGTCCGCCCAGCGAATTGTCGAGCCCCCGAATCCCGATGACGTCAGGCGAGCGCGAGTCGTTCGGGGAGGCGGAACTCCGCCGTCGCGCCCGCGAGCCCGATTTCCACGACCTTGTCCCAGTACTTGACGCCGGTGACGTAGGCGGTGCGGTCTGCCCAGTGGGAACGAACGCGCAGGTTCTCGGCGGCGGTGACGAGCGTCTTCATCAACGGTACCGCGTGACGCCAACCCGTGCGCGGGACTCGGAGCTTGTCCGCGAGCTCGTCGCCGACGAGACCGCGACAGAGGCCGTAGCCGAACGCGATCTGCTTCTCGGCGAGGGCGCGCATCGCGTCCGTCTTCGCCGCGGCGAGCGGGTGCTCGATGAGCGCCTTCACGAGCGCGTGGGAGTCCTCGTCGGGATCGGCCATCGTGTCGCCGATCAGCTGCGCGAGCTGGTGCGCGTCGAACTCGCTCGTCGGCAGGATCCGCGGATCGACACCGATGACGAGGCCGACGTAGCGCCAGAGCATCATGTAGCTCTCGCTCTCGTCGCGGGTCATCTTCAGCCCGAACTGACGGAGCCCCTCGAGCGCGGAGATCGAGAAGAGGAGCGTCGTGCCGGCCATGTCGTGCTGGTTCACCGGTGCGCCCCAGTGCTCGGTCTGCCACGTGCGCGCGGCATTCGGCGACGAGGACGCGCGGAGGATCATCCGCCGCACCTGCGCGTGCATCAGCCGCACCTTGACCGTGATCGCGAAACCTTCGGAGAAGCGACGCATGCCGCCGGGCCGACACACCGCCTGCACGAACTTCGACGTCTCGTTCAGCCGTCGCATCGCGTGCTCGGTGAGGCGGCCGGAGAAGACGAGCGGCTTGTTGCCCCCGGGATCGGCGTAGCCATGCACCAGTGACTTCGCACCGAGGACGATGCCACCGATCACGCCGGCACGCATGAGCAGCGCGCCACCGCGATCGAGGGTGTCGTCGTCGACCCACGGTGGGATGGCGTCGAGCTCCGCAAAGAGCGCACGAAACGACTCCGGCGCGCTCTCCCCGTGGAGCTCACCGGGCGCTACGGACGAGATGCCGTGCGACAGGGCGCGCTCGAGCAGTCGCCACCCCTTGCCGCCGAGCCGCTCCATGTCCGCGACCACCGCATCGGCCAGCGGATCGAGTGCGTCGAAGAAGGGCGCGAGCCGATCCACGCGGGTGCCATAGGCGCGACGCGCTCGGGCAAGGTTCGAGTACCGGGTCGGGTAGGGCATTCCGCGCTCTTCTCTTAGAGGCCGTGGGGGGGCGTGGGACGGGCAACAGATCTTGCCTCGGATTGGAGGCGCGCCGCCATCAGGCGTTTCGGCGCGCCGACGCCGGAGGGGCCGAGGGCCTGCTACCCTCCTCGGGTCCATGGGCCCCTTCGCCCTTCTGCTTCCGAAGGCGCTCTGGCTGGCGGCGGCGGCGCTCCCGCTCGTCCTCCTCTACGTGCTCAAGACGCGTC
>JBKJQC010000156.1:0-3223 GCA_046593995.1 Polyangiales bacterium | reverse complement strand
CGCCCGGGGCGCCCGTCAGTGCGAGCGCGAGGAGCGCGACGCGTCGCAGTCCGACTCCACGCGCGCGCATGCTCACTTCTTTGCTCCGGGCTGCTTCGCTCCGGCGACTCCGGCGGTGATCTTCTCGACGTAGCGGATGGCCGGGCGCTGTTCGAGCGGCGTCGTCGGACCGCCTTGCTCGTAGCCGTACACCGTGACGGTCGCTGTCTTACCCTCGTAGGCCGTGAAGGAGCGCGTGGACTTGACCTCGAACTTGTACCCCTTGAGGTACGAGAAGATGCCGTAGCCGTTTCCCTGGTACTCGAGGAGGAACTGCAGCGTGTGATCGCCCGGCTGCACGAGCTCGCCGTAGATCGGGATCTCCTTCAGATCGGCGATGCCGTCCTTCTCGTCGGTCTTGCTCGCGAGCGGCGCACCGTCGTAGAGCGCGACGATCCGCTTCAAGCGAAAGGCGCTCGACATCTCGTTCACGAAGACGATCTCGGCGCGCGCAGCGGCCGTGATGCCGGAGAGAATCGACTCCGAGAGCAGAGCGAGCCGCGTGTGGCTCCGTCGGATCTGCTCCTTGAGCTCGTTGATGCGCTGCTCGAGATCGCGCAGACGCACGGCGTAGGTCGCGCCGTCCATCGTGCCCGACGATCCCGTCGCCATCGTGCTCGCGGGCGCTGCGCTCGTCGCAGGCGCGCCGCTCGTCGCGGGTGTCGCCGTCGGTGCCGCGGAGGGCCCGGCGGTGGCGCCGGTCGCGGCAGGCGATGCGCTCGCCGCAGGAGCCGGTTTTTTCGCGGGGGACTTCGCCTGTTGTGCGGAGGCGGCCAGCGGCGACAGCACCGCCGCCACCACGAGGAGGCGCGACGTCGTGCGGAACCACTTCGACTGCGACTCCACGTTCCGGAACATGTTGGGCCCCCTTTCGGGCGTGGCGCTCACGAGAGCCCCCGCCAGAGACGAGCGTGCGAGTACGATGATGCGCTGGATCGTGCCCTCAGGGGTACGTCCTGTGACAGACGAGTCGGTTGGTCCCCTCGAGCCGCGTTCGAAGCACGGTCCGGGTAGGGAAGGCACGGTGGTTGTCCCCTGTCACGGCCGCGCGGTATAGCTCGGCACTCTGGAGGGGTCAACGAACGCTTCACGCGCAAACGCTGGACAAGCCAGTGGTTTTGTACGATCGAACGCGACCGTTTGCGTGTCACGAGGACGGGGGACTGGTGTTCTGGTCGAGATCGCATACCGCCCGACGAACGCTCGCTCGCCCCATGCGGGGACGACGTCTGCTCGTGCCCGCCTGGCCGGGTGACATGATCCCGCGAGTGAGACCGGACGGCCGAGCCATCCTTTGTGGCCCCTCGCGCAGACCGATCTCTCCGCTCGGACGTCGTAACGGTCATGAGGTCGTTCTCCCCGCACGCTTCGGCTCGGGGACGGATCGCGCTGACGGGCGCCGTGGAGCGATCGCGTGACGTCTGCGAGCGGCGGGCCGCCGTCACCGACCGACGAGGCGCTCCTCTCCCGGTACCGACGCGGCGACGCCGAAGCCTTTCGCACCCTCGTGCGACGACACCAACGCGCGCTCTACAACTTCGCGCTCCGTCAGGTCCGCGCGCCGGCGGTCGCCGAAGACATCGTGCAGGACGTCTTCGTTCGCATCGTGCAGAACGTCGAGACCTTCAAGGAGGAGTCACGCTTCTCCACGTGGGCGTACACGATCGCTCGCAACCTCTGCATCGATCACCTGCGCAAGCGCGTGCATCGGCGACATGCATCGCTCGATGCCTCGGGGGATGGGAAGGGCGAGGGGGAGGGGACGCCGCTCGGCGAGCGGATCGCAGGCGGGGGCGCGGGCGCCGATCGGACCGCGATCGGCAAGCAGCTCCAGGGGCATCTCGCGTCGGCGGTCGAGGCGCTGCCGGAGGATCAGCGGGAGGTGTTCCTCATGCGTCAGGTCGGCGAGCTTCCGTTCAAGGAGATCGCCGAGATCGTCGGTGTCAGCGAGAACACCGTGAAGTCGCGGATGCGCTATGCGCTCGAGCGGCTCCAGACTGCGCTCGCGGAGTTCGAGGACTACGCCAAGGCTCTGAAGTGATGCGCCCGCGCATCGGACGCTCCCATCGAACGTTCGTGAAGACGGCGACGGGCGCGGCGGTAGGAAGGAAGTAGAGGAACCCGACGTGGACTGCGAGAAGCTCGACGCGATGGCGATGGATCTGGTCGACCCCGACGGGGCCGGCGAGATCGATGCGTCTTTGGCGAGCACGCGTGCGCAGCAAGCCGAAGAACACCTCGCTGGGTGCGCGCGCTGCACGGCGCTCGTCGCCCGTCTCCGGAAGGGGCTCGCCGCTGCGGGTGAGCTCGAGCTCGAGGACGCACCGTCGCTCCTCGAGTCGCGCATCCTCGCGGCGGCCGCGATCGCGAAGCCCAGTCCCTCGTGGCCGCGCCGCGCGTCGCGCGTGGTCTCGACCGCCGGATCGTGGGCGATGCGTCCGCAGGTGGCCATGGCCGCGGTGCTGGTGGTCATGCTCGGCATGTCGGCGATCTTGCTCCGCGGCGGACTGCCGAGCCGACGTACGAAGGTGACCGACGAGGGCACGCCCGTCGCGACGCTCGAGCCCGTGAGCCCCGAGGGCGCAGGCGCTCCGGCCGTCATCGGTGGCGAGAAGCTCGCCGACGAGAAGAGCGAGTCGAAGGCGAAGGCGAAGGAACCTCCGCACCCCGCGGCCGCTGCGCCGAAGGCCGAGGCCGCGCCCGCCGATCTGCCTGCGAAGCCCGCCGAGGAGAAGGAGTACGACGGCGACAAGGCCGACAAGGCCGCGCCGAAGAAGCTCGCGGAAAAGGCGAAGGGCGGGTACGGCGACGACGACTTCGGGGGGCTCGCGAACGACGGCAAGTCTGCGGGGAATGCGGGGAACACCGCGCAGGGCGGGACGAAGGCGCCCCCGCAGCAAGCGCCCGCGGCGGGCCCGCTGCCCGCGCCGACGGCCGCCGCGCCTCCTCCGCCGGCGAAACCTGCCACGGGGAGCGCTGCGGAGGACGCGAACAAGGATCTCGCGAAGAACGAGGTGAAGACGACGACGACGAGCGCTTCGTTCGACGACGCGATGACGGCCTACAAGGAGAAGCGCTGGGGTGCTGCCGCGCAAGGCTTCGACGCCGCCGCGGCAGCACCCCAGCGCTTCTCCTTGTAGGCCGTCATCGCGTCGTCGAACGAAGCGCTCGTCGTCGTCGTCTT
>JBKJQC010001257.1:0-21007 GCA_046593995.1 Polyangiales bacterium | reverse complement strand
GGCCGCGCAGTTCACCGCGACGAAGGGACCGCTCGCGCGATCGCTCCGCGTGTGGAGCGCGCGGGCGATGAGCTCCTTGCCCGACCCGCTCGGCCCCGTGATCAACACGCTCACTGGCGTCGAGGCGACGCGCTCGACGACGCCGAGGATCTCCTTCATCTGCGCGCTCTTCGCGACGATGCCGTCCTTCTCCGGCCTCAGCGCCGTGCGGAGCGTCTGCAGATCCTCGCGCAGGCGCTTCTCGCCGAGCGCCTTGTCGATCGCGAGCACGAGGGCGTCGGGCTCGAACGGCTTCGGGAGGTAGTCGAAGGCGCCGGCGCGCACGGCCTTCACCGCGGTCTCGAGCGAGCCGAAGCCCGTGATGGCGATGCTGACGAGCCGCGGGTCGTACGCAGCGGCCCACTCGATCAGCTCGAGGCCGCCCATCTCGGGCATCCGCAGGTCGGTGATGAACGCGTCGTGCTCGCCGAGCTCGAGGATCGCGATCGCGTCCTTCGCCCGCTCCACCACCGTCACCGTGTGTCCCTTGTCGCGGAGCACGTCCGCGATCATCGCGCCGAGCGCGGCGTCGTCGTCGACGACCAGGATCCGACCGCCGCTCTTCCGAGTATTGCCGCTCACGTGTTCGCGCTCCTCTTACCGTTCAGACGCGCGGGACCGGCTTCACGCTGGCCCGGGTGATCATCGCAGGGATCTGCACACGGAAGCATGCGCCACCACCGGGGGCGTCGTCGACAGATACCCTGCCTCCGAGCTCCCGGACCATGCCGTCCACGATGGCCAGGCCGAGGCCAGTGCCCCCTTGCCCCTTCGTGGTCACGAACGGATCGAAGATCCGCCCCCGGACCTCGGGCGAGATCCCCGGGCCCGCGTCGCTCACCTGGATCTCGAGGCCGGGTGCGCCCGAGAGCTCCTCGTCGCTGCGACGGAGCTTGACCTCGATGCGCCCCCCGGAAGGCTGCGCCTGGATGGCGTTGTGACAGAGATTGAAGACGATCTGCACCATCTGGTCCCGATCGCCTTGCACGCGCATGGGCGCGTCCGGCTCGAAGGCGAAGTCGGTCGCGATCCCGCGCTGCTTGCACTCGGGCGCCACGAACGCGAGCGTCTCCTCGACGACGGCGCGCACGTCGACCTCCTCGATCCGACCGCGCGACGGACGGCTGATCTCGAGGAGCTTCTGCACGACGCGGGTGATCCGCTCGGTCTGCTCGGCGACGATCTCGAGGTCGCGCCGCGTGTTGTCGGCGGTGTCCGGGCGCGCGGCCATCATCCGCGTGCGTCCGAGGATCACGTTGAGCGGAGACCCGATCTCGTGGGCGAGCGAGGCCGCGACCTCACCGGCGGCGGCGAGCGTCTGCAGGTGCCGCATGCGCGCCTCGAGGGCCGCGCGCTTCTCCCCCTCCTCGTCCCCTCTCGCGCGTGCGGCGCGCAGGTTCTCGGTCATCTCGTTGAAGGAGCGCGCGAGCCGTCCCAGCTCGTCCGAGCTCGTCTCGGGGACGCGCACCTCGAGCTTCCCGGCGGACACGTTCTCGACGCCGGCGAGGACGCGATCGAGCGGCTCGCCGACGATCTTGCGCACGAGCGGGCGTGCGAGCAGCAGCATCACGACCGCGAACCCCGCCCCCACGATGAGGAGCATCTTCGTCCACTGCCAGACGAGGTCGTCGACGTAGCCGATGTCGCGCACCACGACCGCGACCGCGATCTTTCCGGTGGTGGAGAGGGGGAACGCGTGCTCCAGATGCGTCGGTCCCTCCAGCAGCTGACGCACCTCGGCGTTGTCGGCGAGCGAGCGGCGCGCCAGGGTGTCGATGCGTGTGTTGCTGCCGAGCCCCGCGGAGACCGCGAGTCGCTCTCCGTGCCGCCCGTACACCGCGACGCCGACGATGCGCTCGGCCTGCGCGATCGACTCGACCAAGGCGGCGAGGTCGGAGGTCTCGTCGGCGAGGCCCTTCGCGATCGCCGACTGGAGCACGATGACGTCGTCGCGCGCGTCGCGGCTCGCCTCGGTGACGAGCAGCTCTCGGCGAAATGGCCGCGTCGCGATCAGGTACGTCGCCATCGCGATGACGAACGGGATCGTGACGAGAAGCCAGATCTTCTGGGTGAGGCTCACGGTCCGTCGTCTCTACGCACCCTCCACCGCGGAGACCAGGGCCGACGGCTCGACGGGCTTGCTCAGCACCTCGCGTGCGCCCAGCCGACGCGCGTGCTGCGCGAGATCCGAGGTGGTGAAGGCGCTCGCGACGACGACCCGCGCGCCCGACTTCTGCTTCTGGAGGAACGCGAGGAGCTCCAAGCCCGAGGCTCCGGGCAGCCTCAGATCCGTGACGACGACGTCGAACGCGTCAGTGCCGACCTGCGAGAGGAGCTCGACCGCCGAGGGGACGTCGTAGGCGATCTCCACGCGGTGCCCTCGTTCGGCGAGGATCTGCGCGAAGAGCTCTGCGAGCGCCGGATCGTCTTCGACGAGGAGCACCCGCGCCACCCGCGGGGCGACGTTCGCATGAACAGCAGTCACGGATCAGGAGCGCAGAAGCAACGGCGGTGCCGAACCCGCGATCGAAACGTTGCGACCGCATGGGCGACGAACTCGAGCCCACTTCGCGTCCCGGAGCGCAGGCATGAGCGACTTTTTGTCGCGGCGAGGTCAGCGTG
The DNA here is from genome assembly GCA_046593995.1 of Polyangiales bacterium. Taxonomy (GTDB): domain Bacteria; phylum Myxococcota_A; class Polyangia; order Polyangiales; family JADJMO01; genus JALHOE01. The sequence continues at coordinate 18,346 of JBKJQC010001257.1, read as the reverse complement.
TCGCGGCTCGCGCCGTGCGTAGCCCCCTCCGTCAAGACCGCTCGCGACGCAACGCGACGCGTACCGGGTGCCCCCGCGCCGAGAACGTGGCATCCAGTCGGCCGGCACGTGCTGTGCGTAGAAGCCGTTCCCCCGGGGGGGTCGGCCCAGCCTTTCGACGCGCGAAGATCCACGGACACATGCTCTCTGCTCGCATCCGCCACAGTTTCCTCTTCCTCGCGCTCGCTCTGCCGACGGCCGCTCTGATGGCCGCCTGCGGCAACAAGGCGAGCGCCACGACGACGGCAGAGCCCGTCAAAGAGGCGCCGCCGGGGAACCGGATGGTCGTCGTCGACGAGGAGACGGTGAAGCGCCTCGGGATCACGACGCACAAGGCGGGTGAAGCCGGCGCGCTCGCGACGATCGCCGTGCCCGGCTCGATCGAATACGACCTCTTGCACTACGCCGAGATCGGACCGCGCCTCGACGGGCGCATCCTGAAGGTCCACGTGAAGCTCGGCGATCACGTGAAGAAGGGCACGGTGCTCGCGGAGATGGCGGTCCCCTCGCTCGCCGAGGCGCAGGCCGCCTACCTCACCTCGAACGCCGCGGTGCTCGCCGCGAAGAAGAACGAGGACCGCGAGACGGCGCTCTACGAGAAGAGCCTCACGACCGCGCGCGAACTCGAGCTCGCCCAGGCAGAGCACACGCGCGCGAAGGCCGAGGTCGCCGCCGCGCGCGCGCGCCTCGAGGCGCTCGGAGTCTCCGGCGGCGGCATCGGTGGTGCGATTCGCCTCACGGCGCCCATCGACGGCACGATCGTCCAGCGGAACGCGGTCCTCGGAGCGTTCGTGTCGATGTCGCAGAACGCGTTCGTCATCGCCGACACGACGAAGCTCGTCGCGCAGCTCGACGTCCACGAGTCCGACCTGCCGTACTTGAACCTCGAGTCCGAGGTCGTCTTCAACGCGGACAGCCTCCCGGGACGCACGTTCAAGGGGAAGCTCACCTACGTCGATCCGACGGTGAACAGGCTCACCCGGCTCGTGCGCGCGCGCGTCCAGGTGGCCAACGAGGACGGCACGCTGAGGCCCGGGATGTTCATCCGCGCGGCGGTGTCGCTCCCCGCGAAGAACCTGGGGAGCGCGATCCCCGTCCCGCCGCAGGCCGTCCAGCCGCTCGGCAACGACGACGTCGCGTTCGTCGAGAAGTCGCCCGGACATTACGAGATCCGCAAGCTCGTGATAGGACGCCGCACCTCCGAGGTCGTCGAGATCAAAGAGGGCATCTCGAAAGGCGAGACGATCGTCGTCGAGGGTGCGTTCCTGCTTCGTGGAGAGGCCGCCAAACAATGAGCTCACGCACGCATTTTACGATCGCCGCGTATGCGACGGTCGTCGCCGCGGCCTTGGTCGCGAACAGCGCGCGGGCCGAGTTCCCCGACCTCCCCAAGGTGATCGAGCGCGCGCGTGAGCGCGGTCCGCTCTCGCTCGTCGCCGGCGCCGAGGTGAGGGTCGCCGGCGCCACGCGTCACGCCGCCGGGCTCCCGCCGCTGACCAACCCGTATCTCGAGGTCTTCGTCGATCGCGGCAAGGACACGAACGGCTTCGCGCAGGTCCAGGCGAACCTCTGGCTCCCGATCGAGCTCTCCGGGCAGAAGGGGAAACGCGTCGCCGAGGTCGACGCGATGGTGAAGTGGAAGACGACCGCCCGCGCGAGCGCGCAAGCCGCCGCCGTCGGCGAAGGCGTCGCTGCGTACGGCGAGGCGATCGCGGCCTGGGCTCGCAAGCTCCACGCCGTCGAAGGCGAGAAGATCGCCCGCGACGAGGCGGCCTACGTGACCGGCCGCTTCGAGGCGAAGGACGCGACCGCGGTGGACAAGGCGCAGGCCGACGGCGAGGTCGCGCGCTGGCTGACGATGCGCGCCGAGGCCGAGCTCGGGTACGCCCTCGGACACGCGCGCCTCGCGATCGCGACGGGCGATCCGAGCCTCGGCGAGCCGACCGCCCAGAGCAGCCTGGATCTCCCGGCGCTCCGCTTCAAAGACGGCGACGCCCTCGCGAAGTATCTCATCGAGAACTCGCCGATGGTGAAGCAGTACGAGTACGAGGCCGCCTACTTCATGGCCTCGCGCGAGAAGTGGGACGCGGACAAGTACGCCCCCGTGAACTTCATCATCACCACCGGCCGCGGCGACGCCGGCGAGTTCCGCATCGGCGGCGGTCTCTCGTGGACGTTCCCGGTGCTGCGCAAGAACCAGGGGGAGGTCGCGCGCTCCGAGGCCGAAGGCGACCGCGCCAAGACCAACTACGCGATCGCCGCCGCCGGCGTGACCGCGCGCGCGAAGGGCTTCTACGTCGCCTACGACGTCGCGCGCAAAGCGCTCCAGACGATCGACGAGATCGCGATCCCCGCGGCGCAGACCGTGGTCGACGCGTCGGTCACCGCGTGGAAAGCCGGGAAGATCGAGATGACCCGCGTGTTCCTCGCGCGTCGTGACCTCGCGACCGCGCGCGAGCGTCGCCTCGAAATCGCCACCGCTGGGTGGCGTGCGTACGGCGACCTCGCCGGATTGGTTGGAGACGTGCCGTGAGTGGAATGGTCCGATGGATCGCGGAGCGCCTCGGGTTCGCGATCGGTGCCACCGTGATTCTCGCGCTCATCGGCTTCATCGGGCTGATGAACCTGCCGGTGGACGCGGTCCCCGACGTGACGAACAACCAGGTGCAGGTCGTCACGGCCGCGCCTGCGCTCGCCGCCGGTGAGGTGGAGCAGGTCATCACGCTCCCGGTCGAGCGCGCGATGGCGGGCATCCCCGGCCTGAAGGAGATGCGCAGCACCTCCAAGCTCGGGATCAGCGTCGTGATCCTGATCTTCCGCGACGACATCGACATCTATTTCGCGCGGCAGCAGGTCGGCGAGCGACTCGTCGGCGTGCGCGAGAAGATCCCGGCGTCGATGGGTCGGCCCGAGATGGGCCCAATCGCGACGGGCCTCGGCGAGATCTACGACTTCGTGCTCGAGGGCCCGGGCTACAACCCGGAGGAGCTCCGCACGATCATGGACTGGACCGTGTCGCCGAAGCTGCGGCAGGTGCGCGGCGTCATCGAAGTCGTGAACTTCGGCGGCTCGCTCAAGCAGTACCGCGTCACGCTCGATCCCTCCCGCCTCGCCGCGCACAAGGTGTCGCTCGAGGAGGTCCGCACCGCGCTCGAGCGCGACAACATGAACTCCGGCGGCGGCTCGATCGAGCAGGCTGGCGAGCAGCTCGTGCTCCGCGCCGAGGCTCGCTTCAAGAACCTCGAAGAAATCACCGACGTCGTCGTGAAGACGAGCGAGGAAGGCACCCCGCTCACGATCGGCATGCTCGCCGAGGTCGACACCGGCCCCGCGCTCCGCATGGGCGCGATGACCAAGGACGGCAAAGGCGAGGTCGTCTGCGGCTTCGTCCTCATGCTCAAGGGGGAGAACAGCCGCGACGTCGTCGGACGCGTGAAGGCCGAGGTCGAGCGGGTCAACCAGCTCCTGCCGAAGGGGATCAAGATCGTCTCGTTTCTCGACCGCGCGTCGTTCATCGAGCGCACGGTGCAGACGGTCGTCCGCAACCTGCTCGAGGGCGCGGCCGTCGTCATCCTCGTCCTCTTTCTCACCCTCGGCTCGCTCAAGGCCGGCCTCCTGGTCGCGGGTGCGATCCCGTTCGCGATGCTGATCGCGTTCTTCGGCCTGACCATCACCGGCATGAGCGCCAACGTCATGTCGCTCGGCGCGGTCGACTTCGGCATCGTCGTCGAGGGCGCGGTCGTCGTCGTCGAGACGGCGCTCCACGCAGCGGCGCACGCGCGCAATCCGGCCGTGAAGAGACGCGCCATCGTCGAGGCCTGCGCGCAGGCGGCTCGACCGGTCCTCTTCGCCGTCGTCATCGTGCTCCTCGTCTTCCTCCCGCTCGCGACCCTCGAGGACGTCGAGGGGAAGATGTTCCGCCCGGTCGTGATCTCGCTCGTGTTCATGCTCGCGGGCGCGCTCTTCTATGCGATCGTGTTCGTGCCCGCGATGGCGCCCGCGCTGCTCGGGACGTTCTCCTCCGAGCGCGAGCCGCTGCTGATCCGCGGGATGCGTCGCGTGTACGAGCCGATGCTGCGCTTCGCGGTGCGCAACCCGTGGATCACGATCGTGATCTCGTTCGTCATCGCGGTCGCAACCATCGCGCCCGGCGCAACGCTCGGCGCCGAGTTCCTTCCAAAGATTTTCGAGGGAGACTTCGCGCTCGACGTGCGCAGGCCGGTGAGCGTGAACGTCACCCAGGCCACCGAGCTCGCGCTCGAGACCGAGCGGATCCTGATGAAGATCCCGGAGGTCTCGAAGGTCGTCTCGCGCACCGGCCGCTCCGAAGGGTCGATCGACCCGCAGGGTCCCGAGCAGAGCGACGTCTTCGTCATCCTCAAGCCACGCAACGAATGGCGGCACGGGCTCACGCCGGAGACGCTCGTCGTGGAGATGGACAAGGCGCTCGAGGGGCACGGTCCTTCGCAGCTGACCGCCTTCTCGATGCCCATCGACATGCGCGTGAACGATTTGATCGCCGGCGTGAAGTCTGACGTCGCGCTGAAGATCTTCGGCGACGACCTCGACGTGATGTCGGAGCTCGCCGAGAAGCTCCAGCGCGAGATCGCCGCGACGCCCGGTGCCGCCGACGTGAAGCGCGAGATCCCGACCGGGCTCCCCACGCTGCGCGTCATCGTGAACCGCGAGCGCGCCGCGCGCCTCGGTGTCAGCCCGCGCTCCATCCTCGATGCGATCGAGGTCGCGCGCGCCGGTCAGGTCGTCGGTCGGGTCTACGAGGGCGAGCGCACGTTCGATCTCGTGGTGAAGATCTCCGGTGACAAGGTGAAGGGAGCGAAGGAGCTCGGGCGCTTTCCGGTCGTGACCGGCAAGGGCGAGCTCGTGCCGCTGTCGTCGGTCGCCGAGATCGTCATCGAGCGCGGTCTCTTCCAGATCAGCCGCGAGAAGCTGCGGCGCCGCCTGGTCGTCGAGTCGAACGTCCGCGGGCGTGACCTCGTCGGCTTCGTCACCGAGGCAAAGCAACGGGTCGCCAAGGTGAAGGTCCCGCCCGGCATCGAGCTGCAGTGGGGTGGTCAGTTCGAGAACTTCACCCGCGCGAACCGGCGCCTCGCGATGCTCGTGCCCGTCGCGATGGGGATCATCGCGGTGATGCTGTTCTTCGCGTACCGCTCGGTGCCGCTCGTCATCGTGACGATGCTCGGCCTCCCGTTCGCCCTCGGTGGCGGGCTCCTCTCCCTCGTCCTCCGCGGGATGCCGTTCTCGATCCCGGCGATGGTCGGGTTCATCGCGCTCGCGGGCGTCTCGGTCATGAGCGGCGTCGTCATGACGACGCGCTTGCTCGAGACCTCACCCGACAAGCCGGTGGCCGAGCGCGTGGCCGAGGCCGCCGACTCGGCGTTCCGTCCCACGCTCTCGACTGCGCTGGTCGCCGCGCTCGGCTTCATCCCGATGGCCATCGCGACGAGCGCTGGTGCCGAGGTGCAGCGGCCGCTGGCGACCGTCGTCATCGGTGGGCTTCTGGTCGGCGTCGCGGTCTCGGTCCTCGCGACGCCCGCGATGCTCCTGATCGTCGGCCGCTACTTCAAGCTGCCCGTCGTCGAGCGCACGGAGCACCATCCCGAGGAGGACGCCCCGCACGGCGTCCACGCACCCGCGCCCGCGGAGTGAGCGGCTGCGGGCGTGCGTCCCACGAGATCGAGATTCACAGGGAGCCGGGGAGAAGAGGGAGGCGAGAGGGAGTGAGAAGGGTCTGCCGATCGCTCCTTCGACGAGACGAGGCCGATGCGTGCTTGTGCGTCGTCGACGTCGAGGCTCACGCGCGGCAGCACCGCTCGGATCTCGCCTCCCTCTCGCCTCCTCTTTTCCCCGACTCCCTGTGAATCTTTTCTCAGGGTGGGTGCCTCAGGGTAGGTGCGGTGACGACGCCCGCCGAGTCACGAGGCCGCGCTGCCGGAAGCTCTGCGCAAGCCGCGGCGGCCGACGAAACGGCCCGCTCGCGCGGTTTGCGCTCAGACTCGCTTCCCGAGCGCCCTCTCGAGAGACAAAAAAATGACCAGCGCCGTCGACTGCCCGGCACTGGCCAGAGGGAGGAAGATGCGAGTGCCCTTCTCAGGGCGTGCCTAAGAGATGCGGCTCGTCGAGAAGGGTTGCAAGTGCAACGCGTGACCGTCGGAAAGATTCCGCGCGCGAACTTGGAACGAAGAGTCTCGGGCGTGACCTGTCGCAAGTGCGTGTAGGGACGACATGCGGCGCTGCCGCGACGCTACCGCTTCCGTAGAAGTGTGCTGCGCGTCAACGCGGCGCGTTGGACCGCACCCTCGAAGGGCTACTCGACCGAGACCTGATACGAGTCGTCCGACAGCGGCGCGCCCTCGTTGGCGCGCACCACGATGCAGCGCTTCGCACCTGCGGCGAGCGGTGCGCTCCGAAAGCCGGCTGCGTCCATCACGACCCCGTGCTCCTGCACGACGTTGCCGGAGAGCGTCTCGACGTAGAGGCGCGAGAGCTTCGCGGCGCGGTCGACGACCACGAAGCGCGTCGCACCTTCGATGGACGTGCAGAACGTGTCGCGGTCGTCGCGGAAGCCGATGTGTGCGGTGATCGACTGCCCCGCGGTCAGCTCCTGCGCGCTCGTGACCGTGGCATTCGGCTCGATCTCGAGGTCCGGCGACGGCATCGTCAGCGCGACGCGGAGCGAGTACGTATCGGACACGTTCTCGTAGACGGGGGGCTTGGCGCCTTGCTCGAGGGCGCCGCGGTCCTGCGTCACGCGGAGCCAGTGCTTCCCCGGCTGCATGCGGAGCGCGGAGACGTCGAGGCGGCGACCGCGCGGGCGGCAGAAGTTGCCGATCGACTCGCCGGCAGTCGTGAAGATCTCCACGCAGAGCGGGATGTTCGGGAGCGGCGTGACCGTGAGCTCGATGAGCGGCTCGGTCGCACCGACCGGGACCTCGAACGACCAGTGATCGGCGTCGGCCTGATCGGGCGCGATGCGCTTGCCGAGGTAGCCGGTCGACGGCGTGCCGAGGATCAGCGGGGTCGCCGCTTGCACGGTGTCGTTCGGCTCGACCTCCTCGTTGAGGACGTGCGCGGGGAGCGCGGTCGTGCGGAAGCTTCGTGCCACGGCGATCGAGACGACGCCGATGACGACGGCCACCGCGAGCGCCATGAAGCCCATGCGGCGTCGCTCGCGACCGTAGGACTCGATCTCCTTTCGCGTCGCGACCTCGACCGGCTGCGCGACCTCGACGCGCGATGGGCGGACCTCGGGGGCGGGCTCGGCGGCGAGCGCGGCGAGCGCGCCGCTGCGGAGAAAACCGTCCGAGAGGCCCATCGTGGCGAGGTACCCGATCAGCGCTTCGCGGAGCTCGATCGCGCTCGCATATCGCTCCTCGCGATCCTTCGCCATCGCCTTTGCGATGATCTCGCTCGCTTCGTGCGGGATGTTCAGCTGCGGCGCGCGCTCATGCGGTGGGACGAGGGGCTCGGTGAGGTGCTGCGTGAGCACCGCCATCGGCGTCGTCGCGGTGAAAGGGGGCGTGCCGGTGATCGCGCGATACATGACCGCGCCGAGGCCGTAGATGTCCGCCCGCCCGTCGACCGCCTCGGCGCGGATCTGCTCGGGGGCCATGTAGAACGGCGTCCCGACGATCGCGCCGGTGGTGGTCACGTCGTTCTGGTGCGGGCGCTCGTCGTCGTGCAGCTTCGCGAGGCCGAAGTCGAGGACCTTCACGAGGTCCTGGAGGTTGCGCGCCTCGGCGAGTTCCTGCCGCTCTTGCCTGTCGCCGTCGGGATCGCCGCCCGGATGGAGGACGAGGATGTTCTCCGGCTTGATGTCGCGGTGGACGATGCCGCGGTCGTGTGCCTCGATCATCGAGTTGCACACCTGGATCGCGATCTGCGCGACACGTCGGAAGGGGAGCGGCCCGTCGCGCTTGAACACGCGGCCGAGATCTTCGCCGGCGACGAGCTCCATCACGAGGTACGTGAGGCCGTCGCTGTGTCCGAAGTCCCAGACCTGCACCGTGTTGACGCTCGTGAGTCGCGACGCCGCGAGGGCCTCGCGCTTGAAGCGACGAACCACGTCACGGTTGCGTGAGAGCTCCCCCGTGAGGAGCTTCATCGCCATCAGCTTGCCGATGCGGAGGTGCTCGACCTTGTAGACGACACCCATGCCGCCACGACCGACATGTCCGCAGATGCGATAGCGATCAGCGATCACGCGGCCGATCAAGGGATCGGGCGTGCGATCGGGACGGGATTGGCTCCCCCGATCCGCATCCAGGGGACGCGTGCCCTCGCCGTCCTCTCTTCGCACTGCCGTGGCCACGTCCTTTCGATGCACTGGGAGGAAAAGGCATCGCTGCTATCTGCCGCGACGCAGCAGAGTACCGATTCTTACCGGGAGCGACTCTCCCCGAGCGTCAGTTCTGACGCAGCACGACCGAGCCGTCGATCTCCACGGCGGTGGTCTTCCCGCCCTCGATCGACAAGCCGCGCACCACGATCCCGAGCACTTCGATGACGTCGCCTTTGGCTACGGTCGCGCCCATCGGCAACAGCACCCTCACGACCGGGCACGCACCGCCGGCTGCCGCTGCGGGACAGCGCACGTCACCGACCGCGACGGCGCGTCCGTCTTCCTCGGCCGTCTGCTCGACCGAAAGCTTCAGATCGACGGCCTTGCCGGCGTAAGCGTCGGGCTTCGCCGCGATGGCCTCGAACGTCGTCGCCTTCGCCTCGGCGCGGAGGAGCTTCGTGATCTCGTCGACCGATGCGGCTGCCGTGAGCGCGATCGTCGTCTCGCGCGGTGCGAGCTTCGCGGCGAACGCGCGGATCTTCAGCGACGTCGCCTTGCCGACCTTGGTCTTGGTCTTGAAGGTTCCCTTGTCGTCGGCGGTGATCGGGGCGTCCTCGCCGACGACGACGCTCGCACCCGCGGCGGTGTGGCCGGTGACCTCGAGCTCGTCGCCGATCACGAAGGGGCGCCGTCCGGGGAGCCCGATGCGCAGCGTCGCATAGGGGATCGCGAGCTTGAGCGTGCCCGCGATCGGCTTGCCGGTCTTCTGCAGCACGCGATACGTGACGGTCTTCTCGAAGGTCTTCGCGTCGTCGGCCGCCGGCGGAATCGTGATCGCTACCGTCTGTTTGCCGGTCCCCTCGATCGTCTCGCCGTCGACCTCGACGCCCTTCGCATCGGGCGCGAGCTCGAACACGAGATCGACGTGGTCCTCGCCCTTGCCGAGCGGCGCGAGCGACGGATGCACGAGGTAGGGAATCGCGACCTCGAGCTCTACGTCCTGCGGCTTCTTCCCCTTCGGGACGACCTTGCCGGAGAAGACGTTCTTCCCCGCTTTCAGGTCCTTCGGGGTGATCGCGATCGTCGCCTTGCCGTCGTCGAACGTCGCGTTCTTGCTCCCGAGGTCGATCGTGCTGCCGTCCTCGCACGTGGCGCAGGTGATGACGAGTCTCGGCGCCGTCGAGTCTCCCTCGATCGACGACGAGAGCGGCGGCGGGCCCGAAGGACGGAGCACGAACACCAGCGCGCCTGCGATGCCGAGCAGGGCGAGCACGAGGAGCGCGATGACCGGCGCGCGCGACGGCTTGCGCACCGAGAGCTCGGGCTCCTCATCCTCGCTTTGATTCGCGGTGGGAGGGACGAACGCGGGCGGCGGCGCGAGCTGCGGCGCCCACGCCGTCTGTTGTTGCGCGGGCTGTTGATACTGGCCGTGCGCCTGCTGATGCGGGTGTTGATGCTGCGGCTGGTACGGAGGCGGGGGCTGCGGCGGCTGGAACTGCGGCGTGTGGGCGTGCGTCGGGGCGACGCCGGGGATCGCGACGCCCATGATCGTGCCCTTGTTCTTCGGCGGCGCGACGGGGCCTTCGCCCGCGTGGGTCGGCGCGACGCCCGGCACCGCGACGCCGATCATCGTGCCGGCGAACTTGTTCTTCGGCGCTCCAGGCTGCGGGCCGGGCTGCGGCGCGTGGTGGCGCGCCGGCTCCGGAAAAGCCGGCTGCGGAAAGGCCTGCTGCGGCGCGACGGCCTGCGGAAACGCGCGCTCCGGTGACGCGGGCGCCGGCGGCGCCTGGAGGTGCGGCGAGGCGACGCCGATCATCGTCCCCGCGAACTGTTTTTTTCGTTCTCCGGGATCGGCCGGCGGGGCGGGCGCCGGCTCGGGAGGCCGAGCGACCTGCGGTGCGGCGACGCCGATCATCGTGCCCGCGAGCTGTTTCTTGCGGTCGGCGGCCGACGGCTGCGGGGACGGCGGCTGGAACTGCGGCGGCTGGAATTGTGGCGAGGCCTGGAGCTGCGGCGCGGGCTTGAATTGCGGCGGCGGCGAATACTGGGGGGGCGGCGCCGGCGCATGCTGCACGGCGCTCGGCGCGTTCGGTGCGGCCGGCTGTGGCTGCCCGCATTCGTCGCAGAAACGCGCTCCCTGCGGCAACGGCGCCCGACAGAAGGCGCACGGCATGTGGGGAGGTGGGGCCATCCGGAGCGCCGCCGAGAGTAGTCCTCGCCGACCGGTGGGACCAGAAGCGTGCCATCTCGCGGCCGCGATGCGCATGACGCGCGTGCGTCATGTCCGATGCCGACCGAGACGGATGAATCTAAGTGAGGCGGACGCCCTGGCGCGTGTTAGCCTCCGCCAAACCTGAAACGAGGCCCCTGCGTCACCGATTTTCGATCGGCACCGCGGACGACCTCGAAGGCCCTTGCTTCCTCCCTGCAGTGCAGCGCGAGGCGGCTCACTGAAAAGGAGTAGTCGACCATGACGAAGGCTATGCGCGCGGGCGTCAGCGCCCTGATGATCGTCGGAGGAGTCTCGCTCGGCGCCTTCGCGGGTTGCAGCAGCGACGATGAAGTACCGGTCACCCCGCCGGTAGAGACCGACAGCGGTGTCACCGACACTGGCAAGGTCACGCCGACCGACACCGGGATGGCCGTGGACACGGGCACCGCAACGACGGACACGGGCACGCCGAAGCCCGACATGGGCACCGACGGCCCTCTTCCGCCGGCCGCGCCGAAGATCTCGATCGTCCACGCCGCGGGTGGCGTCCCGACGTCGATCAAGCTGTGCATCCACAACAGCCTCACCGGCTGGAACGCGCTCATCGACACGCCGCTTCCCGCGACCGGTCTGCCCTACGGCGCCGGCGGCCGCCTCGACGTGCCGGCCTCGATCGCTCCGGTGCTCCCGCAGGCGGGAATCACGCTCTACGTCGTGCCCTCGACCTTCACCCCGCCGGCGGGGAAGACGAAGTGCAGCGAGCTCATCCCGATCGGCATGCCCGCTGGGACGCCGCCCCCGGCGCCCGCAGGCATCCACAAGCTGAACAGCCTCGCTGCGGGCTCGTTCGCAACCGGCAAGTCGTACGTCGTGGCGCTCACCGGCTGCCCGGCCGGCGAGGGCGCCACCAGCAAGGCCAAGTGCGGCCCGGCGTACGACGACACGGCCAACCTGAAGGCGACCGTCCTCACGCTCGACAACACCACCGCGGTGCCGGCAACGTCGATGGGAGCTCAGTTCATCCACCTCTCGTCGCACATCCAGACCGCGACCCCCGCTGGCCTCATCGTCTCCTTCGCCACGCCCGCTGCGGGTGGTGCTGACGGCGGGACCGATGGCAGCGCCGACACGACGACGAGCGACGCCGCCGACTCGGCTGCGACCGACTCGGCTGCGACCGACTCGGCGGACGTCGGCGCGCTCGACGCGGCGGTCCCGGACACGGCCGTCCTCGACACCGGCCCGCCCGTGCCCGCGATGACCATCGTCGACCTCGCCGGCCCGGTCAGCTACACCGATCCTGCAACGGTCAACCCCGCGACGGCGAAGATGTTCACGGAGCTGTTCACCAGCCGCGCGGACACGCGCTTCAACATCTACGCTTCGGCGGGCGGCACCACGAAGGGCCCCCGGCTGGCCACGCTCACGTTCGGCCAAATCGAAGCGGCGACGACGGGCGTGCCCGGCATGCAGTTCCTCGTGAACGGCAAGAGCTACACGTTCATCGCCATCGGCGATCACACGAAGCCGCCGCCCCCCACGGGCACGGATCCGACGTTCTTCCGCGTCATCGCGCTCCCGAACAACTGATTCGCTGACCGGCGCGACGCGCCACCTCGACGGTCTCTGCTCACGCAGGGGCCGTCGTCGTTTTTGTCGTCGCGCCCTCCCGCCTCACTCGATCGGCAGGAGCTTCCGCTGCGGCGCCACGCCGACGCCGATCTTCTGTGCGCGGTCCTGATCGATGTTCGCGTAGAGGAGCGCGAACCCCTCGAAGCGCGCGAGCGCGGGTGCGTTCGCGTGCGAGTTGCCGTCGGGATCTCCGAAGAGCTTTCCGCCGAACACGAACCCTTCCTTGCGCTCGAACGTGCCCGCGTCGCCGAACCTCCCCGCGTACCCGACCGACGAGCCGCCGCGGCGATCGCGCCCCGTGTAGTGCAAGCCGACCAACACGCGGTCGGTGGCGGTGATCACACGGAACGCCGACGGATCGTCGACCGCCTGATCGTCGAACGGAGGACGCACGCCCTCCGGCAGCGTCGCCGGATCGACGTACGTGCTCGGGACCAACACCGGGTTCGTGCCGACGCGCGTGAACGTCACGCCGTCGGGGCTCGAGGCCTCGCCGATCGCGACGCCCGATGCGTAGAACATGCGGTAGCTCCCGTCCGCGGCGCGCACGACGCTCGGCGCGCGTGGGGCGTCGGTCTCCCATGGTCCCTTCGCGCCTTCCGGGCCGAGCGCGAGGCTCGCGTCCTTCGCGAACGTGCGTCCCTCGAGGCTGTCGGTCGAGCGTGCGTGGAAGATGCCCGGGGTCTGCCCTGCGACGCCGTTGGCGCGCACGGTGTAATAGAGCCAGACCTCGCCGTTCACCTCGATCGCCCACGGGTCGGAGACGGTGCCGCCTTCCGATGCGCGATCGGCGAGCACCACGTCGACCACGTCGCCGAAGGTGCGGCCGTCGGTCGCGTCCATGCGCGTGATGCGGTTCTCGGGCTTCCCCTCGTCACCGCGGCTCGCGTAGAGCACGACGTTCGTGCCGCCGCGCACCAACACGGTCGGAGCGCGCGCGATCGGGGCACTGATGGTGCCGTTGGCAGTATTGGCAGGAAGCTCGTCGACGCCCGTGCACACGTCGCCGTCGCACAGCTGGCCGTGCTTCAGGGCGCGGTACGGTCCCGCGAGCATGGTCGGCAGATCGACGTCCCCCTTCCCTTCGCCCGCGAGCGTCGCGCAGCCGGGATTCGCCTCCAGAGCGAGGACGATCACCAGAAGTCCCAGGCGCTTCATCGGAACACCAGCCCGAGCGTGACGCCGGTCGACCAGATCGTGCCACCCGCGCGGTAGTCGCCGATCAGGCTCGCCGGCGAGCTCTTCGCGACGCTCCGCTCGGGGAGATACGAGAACATCGCGTGGATGTCGAAGCGGACGTCGCCGGGGATGGTCGACGCGAGATCGCGGAGCTTCACGCCGAGGCCGCCGGAGAACGCGTGGCGGTCGGTGTCGACGAAGTTCGTTCCGCCCGTCTGCGCGGGGATCGGCGAGCGCTCGTAGAAATACCCGCTGCGCAGGGCGAGCTCGTGTCCGCTCCCATCTCGAGCGGAGGAGAGGGGGATGCGCCCTTCGACGCCGAAGCGGGGGACGACGGTGTCGTGGAAATTGGGCGGCAGGATCTCCGTCGGGGCCGGCTTCTCCGGCAGGAGCGACGGCGGGAAGCCCGGCGGCGCGTCGAACTTGGTGAGCGCAGTCACCGCGGTCACGGGGGACTTGTAGGCGGACCAGTTGATCCACGTGATGTCGAAATCCGCGCGCACGTGATCGGTCACGTCGTAGCTCGCGCCGAACACCGCCTGCTGCGGGAGGAACGCGTTCACCGAGCTGGTGGTGATGTACGTGAGGAACGGGACGCTCAGGACCCTGTCCTCGTCCCCCGGCGCCGGCACGCCGAACGGATATGCGCGTACGTCGAGGCGCGCTTCGATGTCGAGCTTGAGCTGGAACTCCCCGCGATACACTGCCGCAAAGCGCAATCGTTCGCTCGGGTGCAGTCGTATGCCGATTTGCGGATAGCGAATCGACGTCAGATCCGCGTCGACCTCGTGTCGTAGTCGGCTCTCGCGCGGGGAGGCGAGCGCGAGGCTCCCGGTGATGTCGAGGCGCGCGCGCGTGGCCGCGAGGAACACCACACCGGCACCGATTTCGAGCCATTTCACCGGCCTGATCGCGAGGTTCGCCGACATGAACAGGCGCTGCGGTTGGTTGTCGTACATCTCCCAACGCGGCTGCTCTTGATCGAGCGAGCGCACGCGGAACACGCGATCGTCGGGGAGGTGCAGCCCCACGCCGAAGGCGAACGGGATCCCCGCGACCTTCCCCGGTGCGACGAGGCCGAAGGTCATCCCGCGCATCGGATCGACGAAGTTGTCGCGGCCGTTCATCTTCAGGTCGTAGAACGTGCGCAGATATCCGGCCTCGAACGTGAGCCCCTTCGCCGACGCGAGGCCGGCGGGGTTGTAGTAGTTCGCGCTCACGTCGCTCGCATCGGCGGAGACGGCGCCGCCCATCGCGGTCGAGCGCGAGCCGAAGCCGAACGTCTCGGTCGGTCCGGCGGTCGCGCGAGACGCGACGAGCAAGACCGCGGCGGCGGAAGCGAGGCGGCGCATCAGAAGCGCACCCCGGTGGTGAGGCCGATGACCCAGATCGTGCCGCCCGAGGTGATGTCCTGCGCGCCGGCCGCTTTTGCCTCGGCGTCCTTCTCGTGCTTCCGCGACGCGAGCGCGTGGAGCTGCGCGAAGACGTCGAGCTGGATCGGGACCGAATCCGAGAGGACGACGCCGAGCCCCGCGGTGATCACGTGGCGCGTGGAGTCGAGCAGGTTCTCCTTTCTGGTCTGCTTCGGGAGAGGAGTCGGCTCGAGCGCGTAGCCCGCGCGGAACCGGAAGCCGCTCGCCTGGGCGCCCGCGCCGAGGCGGATCATGTGCTCGAACCCGATCCGCGGCGAGACCGTGTCGCTCGCGCCGATGCCCGGCGAGCCGGTGCCGAACTCGGTGTTCGCGAGGACCGTCGGCTCGTTCGGCCCGGGAAATGCGCTCCAACGACGGAAGAGCAATCCCGCGGCGACGCGCGTCCCCGTCGCGTTCGGGGCGCTCGGCCCGTTCCCCGACGACGACCAGCGACCTTCGAGCGCGAGCTGCTCGGGGATGTACTGCGCGATGCCCGCGACGTTGAAGTCGGGGAGGTTGATCCCGAGATCCTGTACGCGGATCTTGAGCGCGAAGCGTCCGATCAGCTCGCCTCGATACGTGAGCCCCGCGCGCCACTTCGTGCCGAGGTCGATCGCGAACGACGCGATCGGCGCGTACGCCGCGATCACCTGATCGTCGGTGCGCGCGCCCACGCGCCCCGTCGCATCGAGCGAGATGAGGATCTCGCCGACGACCCCCGCGAGCGCCTCGAACCCGGCGCCCACGTAGAAGCGCTCGCCGATGCGCATCCCGAGGCCCATCATCACGGCGATCGACTGCACGCGCGGGGCGACGATCGGATACTGATTCCGCTCGGGGTAGAGGATCTTCCCGCGCACCAGGTACTTCGCGGGGTTGAGGAAGCCGACGCCGAACGTGACGCGATCCTTCAGTACGCCGCCGAAGGGGATCGGCAGCGCCGCGCCGATGTAGATCGTCTTCATCTCGTCGGTCGGCAGCGTCATCGACCGATCCGCGGTGTCCGCGCTCAGCGCGTGGCGTGCGACCCCGAGCCCGAGTGTCAGCGTCTTCGTCCGCGTCCCGGCGAGCAGCCCGGGGTTGCCGTAGATGGCCTCGTACCCCTCGCTCGACGCAGCCGCGGTCATCCCCATCGACGAGGAGCGCGCCCCGAAACCGAAGAGGTCCTGCGGCGCGGCCTCGGCCGTACGCAGCGTGGCCGGCGCGATTGAAAGTGCGATCGAAAGTCCCACCGTCGCCGCGGCCGCGACGGCCAGCGAACGTCCGAGAGCGCGCGGGGAGCGGAGTCGCACCGGCCGAGAGGCTACCAAGCGCCCGGCGCGTCCGTCGCCATGAATGGACGTCGGCTCGGCGCAGTCCTAAATGAAGGAGAGCCGTGCTTCGTTCCATCCTCACGTCCAATCTGGCCGCCCGCATCGCCCCCTTCGCGGTGGCCGTGTCCGCCCTGTTCTCCGTCGCGTGCACCAGCGTCGGTTCGAGCGCCGTCCGCACCGACGGCGGCTGGACGCAGAAGCACATGGGCCCCGTGCGGATCTACGCGGTCGTCCTCCCCGATCAGGTCCGCGTCGTCGGCATGGTCGAGGTGCACGCCGTGAACGACGAGGCGAACTTCGAGCGCCTCATCCCCGTCTTCATGAAGCGCGTGGCCGACATCGGCGCGACCGGCGGGATCATCGATCACGTGAACTCGTGGTTCGAGATGCGGACGGAGTGGCGCACCGAGAGCTACGCCATTCCGTGCGGCTACCGCTCGACCTGCTGGTCGACCCGCGTCGTCCCCTACACCTATCAAGTGCGCATCCTCAGCATCCAGGGGCGCGCGCTCCTGCCGATCGACGCACCCGGACCGCCCGCGATCACCGACCAGATCGTGAAGCCCGGTGCGACGCCGGTGCCGACCGCATCACCGCCCGGCCCGACCCGCCCCGATCAGGCGCCGCCCGCTACGTCCAACCCCGGAACGACGGCTCCCACGCCGCAGCCGACGCCTTCGAAGCAGGAAGGCGGGGTGTCGCTGTGAAGCTCCCGACGTACGCGCTCGTCGCGCAGCTCGCGCTCGCGCTCACGGCGTGCGGCAGCGTGCGGACGTACAGCTATCCGCTCGCCGCGCCGCAGACGCCGACCAACGCCGCCCCCCCCTCGATCTACTTCGAGGGGAACCTCCCCGCGGGGAACATGCAGGAGCTCGCGCTCGTCGAGGCCGTCGGGTACGGCACCAAGGCGAACATGGAGGAGGTCGCGGCCGGGCTCCAGAGCCAAGCCGCGCACTTCGGCGCGAACGCGATCGTCCGCGTGAAGATCGACTGCGGCTACAGCCAATGCCACGGCTGGGGCGTCGCAGTGAAGCTGATCGACAAGTAAATGCGTGCAGCCATCGCCAAGAGTCGTCCGTGGGAGCTCGGTTGACGCTCGTTGTCCGGCTCGCGACTCATTCGTGCAATCTGGGCACCCACGGCGGGAGAGGCTCGACGAAGTACCGCCATCCGCTGTGTGAACGAGCTGCGGCGAGGATCGGCGCCGCGCCCAGCACGGAGTTGTCCCAGATTTCGATCCGCTCGAAGACCTCGAGAGCACGCCGAAAGTTCGCCATGCTGCGCGCGTAGATGTCTTCGATCTCGGCTGGCGTCGCGGCGTGACCGCCGGCGTGGCCGCGCAGTGCGACGCGCCGCACGTTCTCTGCCGGGTCGGCCGTGCCGACGAAGATCAGAATGGTCTCGAACCCGCGGGCGCGCGCACGCTCCGTCTGCTTGATCGCGGCGGTCGAGCGAAGCGTAGTCTCCACGGCGTAGCTGAGCCCCGTGTCGATGTGCTCCTCGACGAAGGCTTCGCACGCCGCCTGAGCCTGCTGCCGCAAGGCGAGGGGGATGGCGGCGTACGAGCCACCATTCTGCGCGGCGGCGCGATCGTCGACGTTGAAGGCGTCGACACCGAAGTCGCGAACAGGAAAGAGAGCGCTCTTGCCGCCCCCAGAGGGGCCCGCGACGACGATCGCGCGCGGCCTGGACGTCACGTCGCGACGCTGGTCTTCGAGCCAGGTCGCATATCGGCGGGCAGCTCGCGTTCGACGACGCGGCCGCTCTCCTCAACCAGCCCGAGCGTTCGGAACTGGGCCATGGCGTCGGCTACGTGGAGCCCCGCGCGTGCTTGTAGGCGCGCACGCCACGCATCGACATTTCGCTCGTCGTCGAAGTCGACCTCGGCGAGGGAGACGTCCGGCTCGGCCCGGAGGCGCTTCACGATCGCGAGCACCGCGAGCTGCCGACGCTCGTCGAGCTCGCGCACCTCTTCGAGGATTTGCTCAGCGACGGTCACGCCGAGAGTGTAGCGCGCCTCACCCCCCGCGCGCCGAGCACATCCGCAAGTGTCGACGCTCGCGCGACCCAGCGGTCGGAGGATCGCCGGCGGCGCCCACGAGCGCTTGTCTTTCATCTCCGTGGTCTCGACAGTGGTCTCCGCCTAGCTATAGGCTGTTGCGGAACGCCGCGGGCGCGGGCGCGTTCGGCCGTGGTGTCGATGACGCCGCGTGGCGGATCGCGGTGCAGCGCACCCCGCCGCGCTGACGCGCGGCGGGAA
>JBKJQC010000881.1:0-5017 GCA_046593995.1 Polyangiales bacterium | reverse complement strand
CGTCACGCTCAACGTGCGCGTCAACGGCCAGGACCACGTCGTCCCGATGGTGGTCGAGGAGCCGAGCGTCGTCGCGGCCGCCTCGAACGCGGCGAAGATGGTGCGCGCGGGCGGCGGCTTCCACGCCGAGATGGATGCGCCGCTGATGATCAGCCAGGTGCAGCTCACGCACGTCAAAGACGCAGCGCGTGCGACGCGCGCGATCCTGGGCGCGAAGGACGAGATCCTCGCCAAGGCCGACCGCGCGGTCCCGGGGCTCTGCGCCCGTGGCGGCGGCGCGCGTGACATCGAGGTCCGCACGCTCGGTCAGCCCTCCGACGAGATGATCGTCGTGCACGTCATCGTCGACTGTCGCGACGCGATGGGCGCGAACCTCGTGAACACCATCGCCGAGGCGGTCGCCGATCGTCTCGCGGCGCTCGCCGACGGCCGCGTCGGCCTCCGTATCCTCTCGAACCTATGTGACAAGCGCTGCGTGCGCGTACGCTGCCGCGTCTCCGCCGAGGTGCTCGCCACCGACGACATGGACGGGCAGGCGGTCATCGACGGCATCGTCAACGCGTCGCGCTTCGCGGAGCTCGATCCATACCGCGCAGCCACGCACAACAAGGGCATTATGAACGGCGTCGACGCCGTCGTGATCGCGACCGGCAACGACTGGCGCGCGGTGGAAGCCGGCGCGCACGCGTACGCGGCGCGATCCGGACGCTACTCGCCGCTCGCCGTGTGGCGCCGCGAGGGCGAGTTCCTCGTCGGCCGGCTCGAGATGCCCCTCGCTCTCGGCATCGTCGGCGGCACCCTGCGCGTGCACCCGACCGCGCGCCTCGCCCTCAAGATGACGGGCGTGAAGACGGCCACCGAGCTCGCGACGATCGCCGCAGCCGTCGGCCTCGCCTCGAACCTCGCCGCCCTGCGCGCCCTCGCGAGCGATGGCATCCAGCGCGGCCACATGGGGCTCCACGCGCGCAGCGTGGCCGTCGCTGCCGGTGCGACCGGTGACCGCGTCGAAGGGTGCGCCGCCCGCATCCTCGAGCTCGGAGACGTGACCGTCGACGCCGCGCGCAGGGTCCTTGCGGAGCTGCGCGCAGCGGAGCCGGTGGCGGTCGCGGTCGCGGAGTAGCTCATCCGGCGCGAAGGATCGCGCGCCGCGCCATCGTTCGCTCCTGGAGGAACGACTGCAGGGCCTGCTGCGCCTTGTCGATCGTCGCGTGCGCCGTCTTCGCGACGCTCGACATCTCGTCGCGATCCGAGTCGGCGTCCTTTGCGCGCGCGGACCACGCCGTGGCGTTGGCGTCGTGCTCGATCGTGTCGGCGCCGTACTGCCACTTCGCGATGGCGTCGATGGAGGCCGAGAGCGGCTTCGCCACGGCGGCGCCCTTCTCACCGCCGACCGCCGTGACGACCGCTTCGAGAGACTTGGTCACCGCATTGATCACCGCTTCCTTGCGCACACAGCTCGCCTTCGCGTACAGCTCGGCGACCTGCGACTGCACGGCGTGCGTGTGCTCTCTCCGCAGATCGCGCGACTGCTGCTTGGCCTGCTTCGCCTGATGTTGGGCCGCGTCGATGACCAGCATCGCAGCGACGGACTCGAGCCCGAGGCCCTCCACGACCGCGTAGGCCGGCAGTGACGGCGGACCGCTCGCCACTTCGCCCGCTCCCCCGTCGTTCCACGTCTGCTGCCCACGGACCCCGCCGACTCCACTGATCTCGCTCATCACATCCTCCCCATCCGCGCGACGAGCGCGCTGCGATTGGCATCCGTCTCCGCGGCGATCCCCATGACCGCCTGGATTCCCCGTCGCGTGGCCTTCTCGACCGTGTCGAGCATGGCGATGATCTCGTCGACGTCGCCCTGCGCCGCGTCTACGCGGCTACGGGCCTCCATCGAATTCGCGCGTTCGTGGCTCGATTCCTCCGCGTGATGGGCCGACCGGACGTTGTGGTGCGTCTGACCGAAGCGCGCGCCGACCATCGTCGCCTTGGCAGAGACCTCGACGGTCCCTGGCGAACAGCCGCCCAGGCCGACGGACTCCTGAGCGGCGACGTAGCCAAAGGCCACGCCGAGCCCGAGACCACCCCACTGCGCCGCGGCGCCGGCTCCGTCTCCGAGCTTCGCTCGAAACCAGTCGGCGTTCGACGAGATGAGCACACCGCCGATCGCGAGCGCTGCCGACGACGAGAGCCCGATGGGTGTGTACTTCGCGATCGAAGCGACCGTCGCCGCGAGGTCTGCGATCTTGCCGAACTTGATGCCGAGGAAGGACGACTCCGCGGCGGCTCGCGACTCGGCTTCCGCGCGTCCCACCGCCTCGCGCGCCTCGACGATGGCGCGATCGCGGTCCTTGTGCGCGCCCTGCGCTTGATCTGCCGCCGCCTGTCGCTCCGCGGAGCGCCTCGCCACCTGGGTGGCGAACATCATCGACGTCAGGTCTCCGGCGGGGAGCAGCGGGGGCCCCATGGGCGCCGGCGCATCCGTGGACGCGCCGGCACGATCGCTGGACCCCGCTGCGCCCGCCGAGCCGACGGGTGTCACGACGCCCTCCGGAGCGAGCGACGGATGCTCGCGGCGATCCCGAGGACTTCCGGGTCGAGCTCGTCTTCGTCGATCACCTGCTCGAGGAGACGGTGTGCCTCGGCCACGTCTCGCTCGCGGAGCGACAGCCGCGCCAGGTAGACGATCGCCGTGGTGCGCTCGGGCGACGGCTCGGTCGCTTCGATCGCGATGCGATACAGCTCGCGCGCGCGATCGTCGTCGTCCGCTGCTTCATGCGAAGCGGCGAGTGCGAGCCACCCGCGGGCCTCCGTGGGTGCCGCGAGGACGAGCAGTCGGAACACGTCCGCCGCGCGAACGTGGTCCTGGCGCTCGTAGAACATGCGACCGATCGCGTAGAGACCGTCGCGCGACTCCGCGCTGATCTGCGTGACGAAGGACAGGTCGGGAACGGGGTCGGTGGTGAGTGCGCTCATGTCGTTCACCGCGCGATGTGCCCGATGGGCGTCTTGAGCATGTCGTTGATGCTGGCCATCATGTTGGAGATGAGCTGGAACGCCTGACCTCGTGCAGAGATCTCTCCCTGCAAGCGGATCATGCGCATCTCGTTGGAGCTGCTGTTCGTCGTGACGAGATCCGAGAGGGACTGCCGGACCGCGACGACCTTCTCCGCCGAGGCGATCGTGTCGCCTCCGTGCGGGATGCCGGTCATCATGTCGTCCACGATCGTGCGGATCTCGGAAGGGAGCGCGGCGTACCAGTCGGTCTTCTTCCATTCCCCGCTGACGGCGAGGGCGCCGAGCGTGGTCCCCCCCGCCTCGAGGTTCCCGCCTTCGACTTTGCGCGTCTCGAGATCGCGCATCATCGCGATCGCGCGGCCGATCGCTTCGTTCTGCTCCTTCGATTTGTCGACGTCGTTCATCTGCGAGCGGATGCTCGCGTCGGTCTTCTTCATCGTCGAGGTGAGCCAGATCATCAGCTCGGTGACACCGAGCTCGCCGGCCTCTCCGGGGAGGACCGTGCGTGCGCCGCCGACGCTTCCGGTCGGTGCGGCGCCGCCAGTGGTCGGCTTGGGGGGCGTGAGGGTTCCGAATGAAGGGACGAGGGGCATGGTGTTCTCTCCTCAGGCACGAATGTGGTGGTGGAATGCCGGCGACTTCGCCGGCTCGCCGATGGTCCGCAGACGCGCGAAGACCTCTTCGCCATCCGCCCCGACCTGGACGGTCAGGTCGTCGGGGATCGACGCTGCGAGTCTCTCGAGCGCTGCGAGCTCCGTGTTCTGCTCGTCGAGCGCGCGTCGCAGCTCGTCGATCGAGTGTCTGTCGTTCATGGTCCGTACCTCCTCCGCGCCCGTTCACCGGGGCACAGAAGCAGGTCGACCCCACCCGCTCGCGAGTTGCGTCGGAGCTCTCGGTGACGCTCTTTGAGTTAGGGAACGGGCTGTCTTGCGACGGGCCAGAGCGGTTTTCCGTCTGTGCCGCGGTCGAAGCGGAAGGCGCGCGGGGTCATCGGCTGCGCGATCGCGTAGAGGGTGGTCTGCGGGTAGCCGGACATCGGGGGATCGGCCGTCCCGGCGCGGCTCACGAAGCCGTCGATGTTGCCGCGGGCGGCGATCGCGCGGACGCAGCCGGCCTCGAGAAGTGCCTGCCCGAGGGGCTCGTCGGTGGCGGCGTTCGCGCGCGCGACGATCACGCGCCCGTCCTTGGTCACGCCGACGGCGACGCGCACCATCGCGCCGTGCGGTCGCTTCAGGTCGCCGAGGTGGCCGCCGTCGATCAACGTCGGGCCCTGCACGACGTCGGTCGCGCCGGCGGGGATCTCGTTCGCCGCGACGATCGACGCGGTGCCCGCGTGGACGATCAGCGCAGCGTCGCCCGGCGACATCGCGTGGACGACCTTGCCCGCGATCGTGAGGCCCATCGCGCCGTGCTTCTCGCCGCCGCCGAGCGAGATCGCCGCGATGACGCGCTTGCCGTCCTCACCCTCGACCTCGCGCGGGACCGACTTGTCGAGCTTGTCACCCGTGCCCGCGCGCACCACCCAGCGGACGCGGTTCGGCTCGAACATGGTGAGGCCCACGCTCTCGCCGCTCTTCGCTGCGAGCTGCGCGTGCCACACGGCCGTCAGCCACTTCGGCGGCGGCTGCACGCCGTCGTCCGCGATCCACGCGGTCGGCGAGCCGTTCACCGAGAGCATCGGCGGCGTCGGATCCCGCAGCATCGCGAAGAAGAAGTCCTTCGGGTTGTAGTCGATGTAGCGACGATTCCCGATGGCCATGAGCGGCGTGAGCGTCTCGCTCCGGCCGGTCTTGTACTGCGCGTCCTCGAACGACATGAACACGAAGCCCGTGTGATACGGGTTCATGTCGAGGTGCATGCCGAAGTCGCAGCCGGCGAGCTGCATCGCCTTGCCGAGCGCCTCCGGGCCGACGTCGTCGCCCCAGACGTAGAGCGTGTGGCGCGCCTTGGTGATGCACAGGCCGGAGCGCTCGGTCTGTTGTCCGACGAGCCTCGGTTGGCCGGG
>JBKJQC010001282.1:0-2974 GCA_046593995.1 Polyangiales bacterium | reverse complement strand
GACGGCTTCGTGCTCGCCGCGCCGAAGGCCCAACGCGCGCAGATCGGCACGAAGGATCCGCGTCGCCTGCGCATGGTGATGGAGCGTGGGACGGCCGTCCGTCGCGCTGCCGGAGCGGCCTTGATGGCCCGCTGCGCCCGCGAGGAGCGCGGCGAAGCGGTCGTCGTCGCGACGTTCCGCAAGCTCGATCGCGCGTTCTTCGAGCGGCTCGCCGAGGAAGTGCGCGGCATCCGGATCCTCGAAGCCGGCGAGGCCTTGCACAACGACGAGGACGTCCGCGCGTTCACGATCCCGACGGTGCAGAGCGACGACGCCGATCCTGCCGCCGCGGCGAAGCCTCTCGAGCTCCGCGTCGCGGTCAGCGGTTCCGCGCTCTCTGCCGCGATCGCGCGCATCGATCAGGTGATCGTGGTGGCCACCTTGATCTCCATCGCGTTCGGCGCCGCCGTCGGATTCGCCGTATCCCGCCGCCTCGTCTCGCCGCTCGGCGCGCTCGCCACCGAAGCGCGCAAGGTCGCCGAAGGCACCGCGGCCCCGGTCGAAGTCCGCGGTCGCGACGAGGTGGCGGATCTCGCGATCGCGTTCAACGCGATGCTCGAGGATCTCGAGGCCACGCGGCGGCGACTGCACGCCGCAGAGCGCGTCGCGGCGTGGCGCGAGGCCGCGCGTCGCATCGCCCACGAGATCAAGAACCCGCTCGCGCCGATCCGCGCCTCGATCGAGACCCTGCGTCGGCTGCGCGCCCGCGAGGATCCCGCGTTCGACGGCTACTTCGACGAGGCCACCAGCACGGTGCTGCAAGAAGTGCGACGGGTGACCCACATCGTCGACGAGTTCTCGCGCTACGCCCGCATCGCGCCGCCGCGCCCTGCCGAGGTCGATCCGGTCGAGATCGCGAAGCACGTCGTCGGGCTGTTCCAGGCCGAGGTCGAGGCCGCGGCGAAGAGCACCGACGAGACGCCGCGCCCGCCCGATCCGCAGCCGCGACTGTCGCTCGTGACGTCCGCGGCCGGAGGCGTGCGGGCCGATCGCGAGCAGCTCGTGCAGGTCCTCGTGAACTTGGTGAAGAACGCGCTCGAGGCGACGAAGCCGAAGGACGGCAAGGGCGCGGGGCACGTGCGCGTCGAGGTGGAGCCCGCCGGTCCCGAAGCGGTGCGCTTCGTCGTCCGCGACGACGGCCCGGGCGTCGATCCCAACCTCTTGCCGCGCTTGTTCGAGCCGTACGCCTCGACGAAGCAAGGCGGCACCGGCCTCGGCCTCGCGATCGCACAGCGCATCGCCGTCGAGCACGGCGGAGCGATCGCCTACGCACGCGGTCCGCAGGGAGGCGCAGTGTTCCGCCTGATCCTGCCGCGCCGCGGACCGGCCGAGCCTCCGCCCACGGAGACCGTCACGCCTCGTCCGGCGGCGAACGGCGACGAGCCGCGCGCCTGACGTGACGTTTCCGAGAGGAACACGGAGGCACGGAGACGCGGAGGTTTGGAGAGTGCTGCCGCGCGCTTCGCAGCACGCCTTGCTGTGCTCGCCGCATCCGGTCAGTCGTGCTGCGTGTCGGGCGACGTGTCCGATGGAGCATCGAGCGTTGCATCGACTACGGCGTCGAACGCGGAATCGCTCGCTGCATCAACACCCGTATCGGACTCGCACGGTCCCTCGTGCGCGAAGGGGACCTCGTTCTTGTTCGAGCAGCCACCGTAGAATGTGACGCCGTCGCAGCCGCACCAAGTCGAGGCGCAAGCGTCTTCGGTCGGAGTGACGCACGCTGTCGTCGGCGCGGCGTTGCACCCCGGCTTGTCGTAAAACGTACCGAGGAGATCACCTGGCGGGCAGCTGCCGCCATCGCCTGTCGTGGTCGTCGTCTCCGTGCTCGAGCAGGCGGTCACAAGAAGCAACATCAACATCATCAGCCATCGCTTCATCGACGCGCCGCACTGCAAAACGAGCACCACGCTGCATTCCTCGGAGGATCTCAATCGCTCTCGCCGCCTGGCGCATGACGGCACGCAGCGGTAACAGCGGCGAAGCGGCGCGAGGCACGATCGGCAGACCGCTCGACCCTCCGTGCCTCCGTGCCTCCGTGTTCAATCCACTCGCCTAGGCTCGTTCCTCGGACGCGGAACGGACTTCGCAAAGCCTTCGTCCGTCCGCGTTCAATCCGACCTGCGGACGAGAGCGCGCCTGATCAGGCGGGAGGGCCGCCCTCTTCGGGCGTGCCGTAGAGCGTCTCGGCGATGCTGAAAGTCGTCGTCTCGAGCTTCATGTAGGCGCCGCGGATCGCTTCGATGTCCGACCCGGAATCGAGCTGTCGACGGAGCGACGCGGCGTCTTCTTTCAAGCCCTCGAGCACGTCCGCGGTGACGAGATCGCGATACCCCTCGAGCGCGGCTTCCGTCGTGTAGAGGAGCGTCTCCGCTTGGTTGCGTAACTCCGCGAGCTCGCGGCGCATGACGTCGCCGCTCTTGTGCTTGCCGGCCTCGTCGACGAGCCGATCGACGTCGTCCTTCGAGAGACCGGAAGCGGGCGTCACGTTGATCGAGGTGGCGCGACTCGTCCCGAGATCCTTCGCCTCGACGGAGACGATTCCGTTCGCGTCGATCTTGAACGAGACCTGGATCTTCGGGACACCCCGCGGAGCCGGCGGGATGCCCGTCAGCTCGAACTGCGCGAGCGAGCGGTTGTCGGCGGCCATCTCGCGCTCGCCCTGGAGCACGTGGATCGGCACGTACGGCTGGTTGTCGAGCGAGGTCGTGAAGACCTGCCCCTTCTCCGTCGGGATCGTCGTGTTGCGCTCGATGAGCCGCGTGAACACGCCGCCGCCTGTCTCGACGCCGAGGGAGAGCGGCGTGACGTCGAGGAGGAGGATCTCGTCGACCTCGCCTGCGAGCGCCCCGTGCCGAGATCCTTCGCGTCGATGCTGACGACACCGTTCGCGTCGATGCGGAAGGTGACCTGGATCTTCGGCACGCCGCGCGGC
>JBKJQC010000840.1:0-4001 GCA_046593995.1 Polyangiales bacterium | reverse complement strand
GGTCAGGCGTGCGTTGAGGATGTCGACGGCCTTGGGCGCGGAGATGTCGCGCACGTTCGGCGGGCCGAGCTCGTCGGGGAGGTTGGTGAGCAGGCCGTAGAGCACGTGCGCGCTGTCACGCACGCTCGTCTTGCCGTCGGGGTACTTGTCCTTCGGGGAGCCGTAGAGGCGGGGCGCGTACGCGTAGAACGTCGGCGTGCCGCGCGCTTCGAGCATGCGGACGACGTCGCGGTACTGCTTCGTCGTTTCGGCCATGATCCTGCCGATGTCGTCGTCGACGGGCAGATCCTTCTCGATGTCGCGGACGATCTCCTCGAGCTCGACGAGCTTCTTCTTCGGATCGAAGCCGAGCTCGATGCCCTGGTAGTACTCCGGCTCGATCGAGGGGTTCTCGCGGTACTTCGAGGCGCGGAACTTCTCGAGGATGCTCCCGTCCCAGCGGAGCGAGTTGAGGACCCGGATCGGCTTCTGGGCTTCGACGAGGCGCCCCGAGAGGTGCGCGATCATCTCCTTGTAGGAGCGCCAGGGACCTGCCGCGGGCGGAGGAGGGATCGACGGCACGGCCATCGACTCGGCCGGCGGACGACTGCTCTCGCCGTTCGCGTTTGCGGCCGGCGTCGGAGGCACGTCGTCGGATGAGAGCAAGGCGGCGCGCGCAGCGTCCACCCGCTCGCTTCGCGTCGCCGTCGCCTCCGGGGGTCTCGCGGCAGCTGCGGCCGTCGCCGTCGCGGCGGTGTCGGCAGCGCGCTCCCTCGAGCGGCTTCGGTCGGCGTCACCCTCGGACCGAGCCATCTTGTGCCCTGTCTTTAGCCGAAATCGTGACTGAACGCAATGTCAAGTACGCACACCACCGCACGCTTCAGTCGACCAAACCGAACAGACCCTTCAATCGGGCGAGCATCATCCCCTTCGTCGCGCGGCGCTGCGCCTCGTCGATCGGCTGCTCCTCGAGCTTCGACGACAGCTCCGCCTGACGCTGCGCGAGCACCTCGCTGAGCGCCTCGGCGATCTCGGGATGGCGGGCGAGCATCGCGCGGAACGTCGGCTCGTCGATGACGAACGTACGCGCCGAGGTGATCGAGACGACGGTCGCGGTGCGGGGCGATCCGGTGATGAGCGACATCTCGCCGAAGAACTCGCCGGCGCCGAGGCGGAACAGCTCCCGCCGATCCTGCGCGGACTGCACCGCGACCTCCCCCTCGAGGATCACGTGCATCGACTTCCCCTGCTCGCCGGCGAGGACCACCACCTCGTTTGCGCCGTAGGGCTCCTCGCGCCCGTGCAGCGAGATGTCGAGCACGGACTCTTCGGGGAGCGCCGAGAACAGCGACGCGCGATGCAGGCGCTGCGCGACATTGCGCTGGTGATCGGAGGCGTCGCGCGGCTGCGCGAGGTGGAGCGTGCGCGTGGGGAAGGGGAAGCCGAGGCCGGCGCGCGCAAAGGCGTACCAGATGCGCGCACGCACGTCGGCGTCGACGAGCTCGTAGTCCTCGGCGCGTCGCGTCCAGTATCGATAGGCGTAGCCGACGCCGCTCGCACCGAACGCGGTGACGATCACGTGCGCGGCGGGGGTCGCTTCGATGCCGGGGACGTCGCGCATCGCCGAGAGCACCGCTTGCTTCACGCGCTCCGGCGGCGCCTCGTACATCGCCTCGAAATCGATCGCACGCCGGAACGACTTGTCGCCGTGGCCGAGGTTGATCACCGTCTGCACCACGAAATCGCTGTTCGGAACGAGGTACTCCATGCCGTCGTTCGCGCGGAGCGTGGTGGTGCGCCAGTTCGTGGAGAGCACGGTGCCGCGCTTCGGCTGGTTGATCAGCTGCACCACGTCCCCCTCCTCGAAGGGGCGCGAGTACTGGACGAGTACACCGGCGCCGACCTGCCGCAGCACCTCGGCGACGGCGGCGCCGAGACCGCCGATGACGACCGCGCCACCGGCGAGCACGCCGACCGTGGCGACGCCGCCCGCCCGCATCCCGGCCATCGCCGCGACGAGGAACGTCACGCCCAGCAGGCCGTAGCGGATCATCGGTCGGAGCGGCTTCTTGCCGTTGCGACCGAAGACGAAGTCGACGACGAGGACGAAGAGCGTCTGCGCGAGCGCGAGCGCGATCGCGACCGTGGAGATGATCTTGAAGACCTTGTCGATCTCGTTGTCCGCAGGCGCGAGGCAGCGCGCGGCCGAGAGCACGAGGTAGAGCCACGCGAGTCCGGACGAGAAGCGCAGCGAGCGCTTCAAATCCTTGTGCAGGATGCTCGTGAGGAGCGCGTCCCCCGCCAGGATCGCGCCGGCGACGATCGGCCCCGCGAGGCCGACGTCGTTCAGCAGTCGGCTGACGGGATCGACATGGAAGGGCCAGCGCATGCGCGCGGCATCCTAGCGCCCGCCGGCATCGCGTCGCCAATCCGTGCCGTGAGCGACGCTGCTTCATCGCGCCGCGCTCACGTCGACGGTCGGCCCGAACGGCCGCGTCATGCTGACGCATCAGGACGCGCGCGAGCTCGTCATCATGACCCGCACCGTTGACGTGACCAGCACGGGTGTTACGAACTAGATCGTTCCCTCTGCTCGGTTCTCGTCTGGAGCGCCATCGATGATTCCCTTTGAGTATGAACAGGGGTCTGAAGGCTGACCGTTGTGCAAGCCCGAGGTCATTCATCGGGAAGCCTGAAGGTACGCCGCTGAGGATCCCACCTAGCAACTCGCTAGGGTTTCATGCTGGCGCAACGCCGACGGCCAGAGTGGTAAGGAACTCTACTTCGACGACCCTCCGAGTGATCGGGGGGTCGCCGTCTTTTTGGCGGCCTCGCGAGGAGGTGCCGCGTCGCCTCGCGTGAAGCGGGACGTCGCCTCGCGTGAAGCCTTCACGTCTCGTGCCCGCGATCGTGGTCGCCATTGCTCGGGCACGGGGAACGGCCACGGCCACGGCCACGGCCACGGCGAAGAGCCAGACGCGACATCGAAGCGAGGCACACCGTCTCCGGGAGAGGCCACACCGTCTGCGGGAGAAGAGACGCTGACGCCGCTTCGTCTGGCCGTGGCCGTGGCCGTGGCCGTGGCCGTGCCTCCGTGCCCGGCTCTCTCGCCACGACGCAGCAACTCGGTCGCAATCACGGCGAGGACGTGAAGGCGAGCGATCGTGAAGGGGTCGCCGGCGGCGGCGGTTCGGGGGACGCGCGCACGGGATACGTCCAAGCGCAGTGTTTTCCTGCCAGGGTGAGGTGGCTCGTCCTCACCCCACCGTGTACGCTGCCAGGCTCCGATGTCCGCGCCCTCGTCCCTCTCCCATGTGTCGCGTCGCCTCTTCCTCGCGATCTCCGCGCTCTTCCTTCTCTCGCTCCCGGCCGCATGCGGTCGCTCGAGCATCGGAGAAGATCTCATCCCGCCGGATGGCGGCTTCGAGGAGACCGGGCCGGGGAAGCCGTGCAGCACCTCGCCGGAGTGCAGCGACGACAACACCTGCACCGAGGATCTGTGCATCAACGGCCGCTGTGAGTACCGCCGGAAGGATCAGGACAAAGACGGGTTCATCGACAAGGCGTGCGGCGGCGACGACTGCAACGACTTCGATCCGCGGTCGAATCCCCGCTCGCGGGAGCAGTGTGGCGACGGGACGGACAACGACTGCAACGGCCTCGTCGACTGTCGCGATCCCATCTGCGCCCGCGATCCGATCTGCAGCGGCCCCTGTCAGCCCGATCCGATCGGCGGCGCGGGTGGCGTCGAGCGCAACTGCGTCGACGGCCGCGACAACAATTGCAACAAGCTCGTCGATTGCGCCGACCCTGCGTGCAAGCCGCAGCCGGCGTGCGGCGGCGGCTGCGGCCCGGTCGAGATCTGCGGCAATGGCAAGGACGACGACTGCAACGGCCCCGTCGACTGCGCGGACATCGCGTGTCGCAACACGCCGGAGTGCGGCGGCTGTCTCCCGAACGAGATCTGCGGCAACGGCAAGGACGACGACTGCAACGGTCCGGTCGACTGCGCCGACGTCGCG
>JBKJQC010000754.1:0-4844 GCA_046593995.1 Polyangiales bacterium | reverse complement strand
CGGGGATGTCGTGGGAGAGTGGTGGCGTGGTCGCTCCGATCTCCGCGTCGGCATTCTCGAGAGCGTCGACGTCGAGCCTCTGACCGAGGGACTCGCGAAGATCGCCGGAGAGGCGCTCGCCAGCATCCGTGGCGCGACGCTGGTCGACGCGATCGTGATGGCCTCCGCGGCTTCGCGCGGCGACGTGGTCTACACGAGCGACGTCGCGGATCTCGAGCTGCTTCGACGATACTTCCCCACGGTGCGCGTGCTGGCGGTTTGACCGTTAGTTCACGAAGGAGTGAGCGCGTCGAGCAGAGCCGCTTCGAGCAGCACGGGCTCGGTGGCGATGCCGCGCTCGGCGAGGGCGCGCTCGAACCCCCGCTCCGCGGCGTCGCACGCGCGCTCGAGCACGATGTTCGTCTGCGGGTCGGGCTCGATCGGTCCGATGAACGCATCGTGGCAAGCCTCGATGGAGTACGAATGAAACGCGCGACAGCGGACCGGGCGCACGTCGTAGATGGTGCACCTGCCGCCTTTGCCGAGCAGCGCGCACGGGATCTTGGCCGCCCAGCGTCTGTCGTCGTCCATCGTCGAGACGGCGCGCACCTGCAGAGCGAGCGCGTCCACGAGCTGTGCGAGCTCGCTCGTCGAGCGGTGCTCGCGCAGATGGCGCGCGATTACGTCGACCTCCGCGCGCGTCGCGTCCACGTGCACGTGGCAGCAGTACGAGCAGCCCGCGGAGCACGCTGATGGCTGCTGCGCGAGGGCGCGTGCGATCGTGGCGTCGAGCTCCCGATGCCCGCGTTGCACCGCAGAGATGGCGTCGTGCTCGGCAAAGACCGCCGCGCGCACGCGCTCCTGGATGACGCGAAGCGCGCGCACCGCGCGATCATACGCGTCCACCGGCGCCGCGAAAGCGGAACATCGACGGACGGAGGCTGCGACGGCTGACTGCTCCGTCACGGCGTAGCGACGCCCCTACCGACTGACTCTCAGACGCCGAGAGCTACGAGCAGCGTGCGTCCGGCCATGTAGAGGATGATCAGAGACCCCGGAGTCCACAGCGTCGCGCGCAGGTCGTGCGTGCGCGCGGTGAAGTATGCGACGAAGTGCAGCAGCCGCGTCACCACGTACCCGAAGAAGACGACGCGTGCGACGAGAAGCGACGGATCGGTCCAGAGAAAGACGA
Organism: Polyangiales bacterium; assembly: GCA_046593995.1. Taxonomy (GTDB): domain Bacteria; phylum Myxococcota_A; class Polyangia; order Polyangiales; family JADJMO01; genus JALHOE01. The sequence goes on along the minus strand of JBKJQC010000754.1, from coordinate 3,673 downwards.
AACCTGCCGCAACGAAGAACGGGACGTTCTCCAGATCGTTCAGGTGGATGCGTCGGATCCGGTCGACGTAGTCGTTCGGCTCGAGCTGCTTCGGATCGGGCTTCGGATTCATCAGCGTCGGCTTCGCGTCCTCGGGGGAGCGGAACCCTCCGTTGACCTTCAGCATGCGGGCGACGGTGAGCCACGACATGCTCGCGGCTTTGAGGATCATGATCGTCGCTGCGACCACGTAGGTGGCGAAGACCGGGTTCTGCAGGGTCAGCTTGTCCATGGCGCTCGATCTCCTCGTGTATTCCTGAACCGCGTCAATATTCGACCATAGTGCCATAAATTCAACCGACGGTCAAAGTGCGTCGCTCGTGGTAGATTTCTCCGATGGCGACGTCCTCCAAGCCCGTGAAGCCGAAAGCGATATCCCGTCGCAAGGCCCCGGCTGCTCCAGTGATCTCTCCGCGGATCGTCCGTCGTGAGCGACGCCGAGAACGGTCCCGCGAGGAGATCGTCGACGCCGCGCGCCGGGTCCTGCTCCGTGAGGGCATCCCCGGGGCGACGCTCGCGGCCGTCGCACGCGAGGTCGGCCTCACCAAGGCCGCCCTCTACTACTACTACCCGTCGAAGGACGCGCTCCTCTTCGAGGTGGTGTTCGGCGCCGTCCACGCCCACGCGCACGCCGTGCACGACGCGGTCGCCGAGGCGAAGGACGGCGGCGACGCGCTGCGGGCGATCATCCGGGAGACGGTGCATACATTCGCGTCGAGGCTCGACGATTTTCGTCTCACCTTCCTCCACTCCCAGGTCGCCGGACCGGGCGGCGTCCACCTCGACGCCGAGCACTTCGCCCGTCTGCGGCCGCTGAACGATCTCGCCTACGCCGGCGCGACGCGGAAGCTCGCCGAGGAGTGGAAGCGCAAGCGAGGCCGCGCACGCGTCGAACCCCGTCTGATGGCCTTCCTCGCGAACATGGCTGCGATCGGTCTGCTCACGATGAAGGGCATGGTCGAGAACGTCGGCGATCCACTGCTCTACTCGGACGAGGAGCTCATCGAGGGCATGTCGCGAATCTTCGAGGCCGCGGCCCGCCCCTGACGGCTGCGATGAACGACGATTGCGGCACTAGTCTTGCGGGTCGGGTGGCAGCGCGCGGGGCCGTGAAACGGCGCGCGGGGGCTGGCGCGAGCGCGCGACGTCGTGCGTGGCGACGATGACAGCGGGACGCTACGATTCGCTCACTCGGGCCATGGAGCGGGCAACGACGGGACCGCGCGGCCACGGCCTCATCCATCGTCGCTCGTCGAAGCGCGCCGGCGCGAAGTAGCCGATCATGGACGGCGCCGATCGAGACGGCGAGCGGGTGTCCGAGCCCGGATTCGTCCGTCCGCTCCCCTGGTTCGCGCGCTGGCTCGTCCCCTCGGAGCAGTACCTCTGGATCCGCTTCGCGATCCTGCGACTCCTCGCGCTCGTCTACCTCGTCGCGTTCGTCGTCACGGTACGGCAGTTCCGACCGCTGATCGGGAGCGACGGGCTCTATCCGGCGCAGTCGATCCTCGCGCACACGTTGCAGACGACGGGGTCGCGGCTGTCCGCGTTCGCGCACCTCCCGACGCTGTTCTGGCTCGGCTCGTCCGACGGGGCGATCGCGATCGTCGCGTGGCTCGGTGTCGCGCTCGCCGCGCTCGTGCTCCTCGGAGCGACGAACGCGTTGTTCCAGCTCGTACTGTGGATCCTCTACCTGTCGATCGCGCAGGTCGGCGGCCGCTTCTACGGGTACGGGTGGGAGTCGCAGCTGTGCGAGACGGGCTTCCTCGCGATCTTCCTCTGTCCCGTGCGCACGCTCCATCCGACGCGCGCGGCCGCGCCGCCGACGATCGTCATCGTGCTCTTCCGCTTCCTCGTCGCGCGCATCATGCTCGGCGCGGGGCTGATCAAGATCCGCGGGGACGAGTGCTGGCGGGACCTCACGTGCCTCGTCTACCACTACGAGACCCAGCCGAACCCGAACCCGCTCGCGCGCATCCTGCACGCCGCGCCGAAGTGGTTCCACCAGCTCGGCACGATCTTCAATCACGTCGTCGAGCTCGGCGCGCCGCTCTTCGCGTTCGGTCCGCGTCGCGCGCGCATCGTCGCGGGCGCGCTCTTCGTCGCCTTCCAGCTGACGCTGATCGCGAGCGGCAACCTCTCGTTCCTCAACTGGCTGACGATCGTCCCCGCGCTCGCGTGCTTCGACGATCGCGTGTTCGGCGAGCGCGCCTTGCGGGTCGCAGCATCCGAGCCGTCGCGTCGCCATCGCATCTCGGCGACGGCCCTCGCGTGCGTCGTCTTCTTTCTCGCCATCCAGCCGGTGATGAACATGCTCTCGCCCGACCAGGCGATGAACCGGACCTTCGATCCGCTCCGACTCGTGAACACCTACGGCGCGTTCGGCAGCGTCAGCAAGCAGCGGTTCGAGATCGTGCTCGAGGGCACCGCCGACGCGGAGCTCGGCGCCGAGACGAAGTGGGTCGAGTACGAGCTGCCGTGCAAGCCGGGCGATCCGATGCGACGTCCGTGCATCATCTCGCCGTACCACTACCGGCTCGACTGGCAGCTCTGGTTCTGCGGTCTCCACGACCTCGACCGCGAGCCGTGGCTCGCGTACCTCGCGTTCCGGCTCCTGCGCGGGGACGCCACGTTCCGGCCTTTGTTCGCGCGCGATCCGTTCCCGGCGACGCCGCCGAGGTGGATCCGCGCGCGGATCTTCTGGTACCGCTTCACGAGCCCGGGTGAGGCCGCGTGGTGGCGTCGCGTCGCCGTCGGGGAGTACCTCCGACCGGTGTCGCGTGACGATCCCGAGCTGATCGACTTCCTGCGCGCGTACGACTTCCGGGTGCCCGCAGCGCCCTGAAAGCGGCCTGATCCGGCCGGTCCCGTCCGGCATCGACAGGTAGGACCGGAACCTCCTTGTCAACGCGACCCAAAGACGGCGATCGTCATGGGCCGATGCCGAGCCCGTCCCGTCCGCTGAACATCCTCTGCCTCGGCTGCTTCAACACCGGCGACGAGTTCATCGCCCAGGCGCGGGCCCGGGGCGCGAAGGTGTGGGTGCTCACCAAGGAGAGGTTCCTGCGCAAGAAGAACTGGCGCCACGATCTCGTCGAGGAGGTCATGGCGGAGAAGGACGACAGCTCGCTCGCGCAGACGGTCAGCACCGTGAGCTACCTCGCGCGCTCGATCCGCTTCGATCGCATCGTCCCCTTCGACGACGTCGAGGTCGACGTGGCGGCGCGCCTCCGCGAGCACCTGCGTATCCCCGGCATGGGCGAGACGCGCGCCCGCATCTTCCGGGACAAGCTCGCCATGCGCATCCGCGCGACGGAAGAGGGCATCGCGGTGCCCGACTTCGTCGGCGTGATCCACCACCAGGACATCGGCGAGTTCATGGCGCGCGTGCCCGCCCCGTGGATGCTGAAGCCGCGCACCGAGGCCTCGAGCACCGGGATCAAGAAGCTCGAGACGCCGCAGCAGGTCTGGGACGCGCTCAACGCGCTCGGCGATCGGCAGTCGCACTTCCTCCTCGAGCAGTACGTCGCGGGCGAGGTCCATCACGTCGACTCGATCGTCTCCGAGGGGAAGATCGTTTTCGCGGAGTGTCACCGGAACGGCATCCCGCCGTTCGACGTCTCGCACGGCGGCGGCG
>JBKJQC010000510.1:0-4519 GCA_046593995.1 Polyangiales bacterium | reverse complement strand
AGACGATCGACCGCGTGCGATTGGTCCTCGGCTCCGACGCGACCACCGTCGCCCGTCCCGCAGGCCTCGGTCGGAGCTACGCGATCGCGCGCGCGCCGCTCCGGTGGACGCTCCTCGGCACCGAAGACGGCACACGCTACGAGCTGCTCGCGACCGCTCCGCGCGACGCCGCGGGACACCCGCTCCTCGTACGACGCCCGCTCGTCAGGCTCGAGCGCGCGCGTACGATGCGCGCGCTGCGGCTGGTGCTGGAGGGCGCGACCAACGATCTCGGCGTCGCGAGCTCGGGCACGTCTCCCGTCGTGCGCGAGCTCGAGGCGTTCCGCGCCGACGATGCGCGGCCGATCCTCCGCGAGCCGTGGGTGCTCTCGGTGAACGCGAACCCGGCGAGCACGTTCCAGGGTCCGGGCGGCGCGCTCGCGAACGACATCTACTACGCGAAGTTCGTCCAGCTCCGCTTCTCGAGCGTGAGCCCCGCGATGGCGCGCGACGATCGCTACGCGCGCGCGATGGGCGACCACGGTCAGCTCGTCACCGCGACGACCGGCCCGAGCGACGGCCGCGCGCTCGAATCGATCGAAGGGGACGATCCGAGCCTCGGCGATGCGATGTTGCGCGCGTCGTGGCCGCCGCCGATGGTGGTCCTCTCCGGGTCGAACGACTGGGACTACGCGCGCCGCACCAGCTTCGGCCCGACGGAGAAGACGCGCTGGAACCCGACGCTCGACGCCGCGCACGGCGGCATGGGCAACCTCACGGCCGCCGTGCAGGACCGCGTCGCGCCGTTCGTCGGCTTCTGCGGCGGCGCGCAGATCCTCGCGCTGCTCGAGGCGCGCAGGGACGCGAACGGCAACGAGATCGATGCGATCCTCCGGCGCAACACCGGCCGCGCGATCCGCGGCATCGCGCCGGTGACCTCGCTCATCCGCGCGTGGCCGGGCGAGACCGCGGCCCGCAGCGTCGTCACCTTCGATCCGGACGATCCGCTCTTCCGCGACATCGCGGGCCCCTCGCATCGCGCGAGCACCCGCGCCTTCCCGCAGTCCCATCTCGACCTCGTGCGCCCCGACGCCTTTCTCCCCGGCCGCCCGCTCGAGCGCTTCGAGATCGTCGCGACCAGCATGTTCTGCTCGAGCGCCGTCCTCGCTTCGTTGAGACCGCCGGCCGGCACCGGCAAGTGCGCCCGCGTGACGGAGGTCTTCCGCACGCGTGGCCAGGGATGGCCCCTCGTCGGCGCCCAGTTCCACGCCGAGCAGCGTGACTTCACGACGGCCGCCGGCGGCGATCCTCCGGAGTCGGTCGCCGACGCACGCCTCTTCGTCGCAGCGATCTACCAGAACGTCGTCGACGCCCTCCTCGCCCACTGACGGCCATCGACGCGCCATCGCGCGATCGGCTGCCGAGGTCAGGTGTCCGTTTTCGCCGCTACGAGTTGCCGAACCTTCGCAAATTTCCGCAGGTTATGGCGCGCGAAACGGGGCAGGTCCCCCTCGCCGCATGCCCTTCGCAGCCGCACGACGCGCCGGACGTTGCAAACGTTCGCGCCATCGCGAACGAGGCGTGAACGCTCGGTCACGTGTTCGCAAAAACGCGAACGTTGCGAACGTTCGGCGCGTGCGAGAACGGGATTCGAGCGACCTCCCCCAGTCGGCGCCCCCGTCGGCGCGCGAGATCGGTCGACTCCGAGGCGCGCGCGACCCCGTCGGGTCACCAGAAGATCGACTTACGCTCTTTCAGGCCGCGGTTGATCATCGATTGGATGGTCGCGCGGACCATCCACACCTTCTCTTCGATGACCGCGTCGTCGTCGTCGGGGTCGCCGTCGAACAGCAGAGGTTCGCCGACGTAGAGGCGGTACTTCACCGGCAGCGGCATCTGCATGCCGGGGATGAGGAGCTGCGGGATGAGCGGGAAGATGGGCATCGCGAACATGCGCGCCAAAGCTTCGACGTTGCCGAAGTTGATGTACTGCTCTTCGGCGCCGACGACGGCGATGGGGACGATCGGGGTGCCCGTCTCGAGGGCGAGGCGCATGAAGCCGAGGCCGAACTCGCCGAGCTGATAGCGCTGGGTGATCGGCTTGCTGATTCCGCGCGCGCCTTCGGGGAAGACGAGGAGCATCTCTTCGTTCTGCAGGAGCTGGCGCGCGTTCTCGGGGACGCCGACGACCTGGCCGCAGCGCGCGAAGAAGGTGCCGACGAAGGGGAGCGTCTGCGTCCACTTCTCGACCATCGATCGGATGAAGCGCGGCGGCTCGGCGTCGAGGAAGAGGCTCGCGCCGATGACCATGCCGTCGAGGGGGAGCTGTCCGCTGTGGTTCGCGATCAGGAGCACGCGACCGCGGGGCACGTTCTCGATCCCGTGCACCTCGGTGCGGAACCAGAAGCGGTGGAAGAAGGCCGCGACGATGAGCGCATACTTCGCGACCTCGGGGTCGAAGCCGAACGCATCGACGCCGCTCGGCCCGAGTCGCAAGGGGACGCGCGCGAGGCGGTCGTGGAAGTCGGCGCCGAGCAGCGCTTCGGCGAGCTCGTCGAGGCGCTGCTTCGTCTTCTCGCTGAGGGCGCGTGCGGCGGGGAGCGCCTCGCGCCGGACGAGCGCCAGGGTCTCGCTGACGTCGCGGAGGATCTCGTCCATGCGGGAGGGTCATGGTACATGCTTCGTCGTGCGCACGCGCGATGGCTTGCCCTTCATTTTCGTGGCCTTGGCCGCGCTCTCGGCCTGCTCGAGCAGCGAGAAGGTGTCCGAGGTCGAGCTCGACGGTGCGGTCAGCGACGTCACGACGAGCGAGACGAGCAGCGATGGCGGCACGACGCCGGTAGACGCCGCGACGGTCGACAGCGGTGTCGTCGACACGGGCGCGATGCCCGACAGCGCGACGTTCGACGGAGCGACATCCGACGGAGACCAGCGCGACGTGGGCGGCACGTTCGCGTGCGGGATGACGACGTGCTCGAAATCGCTTCAGTACTGCAGGACGCAGACGGGCCCGGGGACCTGTCCCAACATCGACGCGGGCATCTGTCCCGCCGGCTGTCCCGGGTGCCCTGCGCTCGCCGTGTCGTGCGACACGTTGCCGATGAAGTGTTGGTCGACCCCGAGCTGCAGCTGCATCCTCGTCGAGGTGTGCGGCTCGGCGACGGCGGGCACCTGCACCGAGAAAGACGGCGGGTTCTCCGCGGGCTGTCACGGGATCTGACGTGCAGATCCCGCGAGCGCTGCGTCCCGGCGACGTCGTGGCAGTGATCGCGCCGTCGTCGCCGTTCGACGAGGCGCGCTACGACCGCGGCGCCGCATGGCTCGCGACGCGCTACGTGGTGCAGGTCCGGGACGACGTGCACGACCGACGCGGATATCTCGCGGGCACCGATGCGCGTCGGCACGCAGAGCTCACCCACGCGCTCGCGGATCCCGCCGTGAGGGCCATCGTCGCAGCGCGCGGAGGGTACGGCGCGACGCGCTTCTCCTCGACCGTCGACTGGTCGTTGCTTGCGCGCGATCCGAAGTGGCTGATCGGGTTCTCCGACGTCACGGCGCTGCACGTCGAGGCGTCGCGCGTCGGGGTCGCGGCGCTGCACGCGCCGATGCTCGCGTGGCTCGGCGACGCGAACGAGGCTCAGCGGAGCGAGTGGACCGCTGCGGTCGAGGAGCACCGGTTCGGCCCGTGGACCGAGCTCGAGACCGTCGTCGCCGGCGACGCCGAGGGGGTCTCGTTCGGCGGCAACCTCGCGCTCCTCGAGGCGTGCGCGGCCGCCGGGCGTCTCGTCGTGCCCGGCGGCGCGCTCCTCTTCCTCGAGGACTGCACCGAGCGCCCCTACCGGCTCGATCGGATGCTCACGTCGTTGACGGTGTCGGGAGCGCTCGCGCGCGTCGCCGGGATCGTCGTCGGCGATCTCACGGATTGTCACCCGGGACCGGATGGCATGACCGCCGATGCCGTCGTGCGCGAGCGCCTCTCCGCGCTCGGCGTTCCGGTCGTCGCGGGCGCACCGTTCGGACACGGCGCGGTGAACCGGCCCTTCGCGCTCGGCGTGCGTGCGCAGATCACTGGCCGAACCGTCAGCTTCGAGAGGGTCTAGGGTCTAGGGTCTAGGGTCTAGGGCTCGAGAGTCTGCGTTCTCGCCTCTCGCACTGACGACCGACGACCGACGACCTCTCGTTCTCGTCTCGGACCCTAGACCCTGGACCCTAGACCCTAGACCTTCTACTCACTCCACCCAGATCGCGTCGAACGTGCCGCGCGTCGGGAGGACCTCGAGGACCTCGACGGTCGCGCTCTTCGCGCCGGACATCAGGAGGAGCCGCTCGGCGCGCCCCGCCGACGACGCCCACATGCCGTGGTTGAACCCGCGCACGCCGTGGATCTCGCCGCGCACGTGGCCGGGCTCGCGGACGAGCCAGCGGAACGCTCCGCGTCCGACGATGTGATTCCACGTCAGCTCGATGCGGTCCCACACCGAGTCGTACTGGAGCGCGCGGATGAGCACGCGGTAGACGCCGGTGAACTCGATGCTTGCGG
>JBKJQC010000505.1:0-4236 GCA_046593995.1 Polyangiales bacterium | reverse complement strand
CACGTCGCGGGCCACACGCACAACGGTACACACATCGTCGATACCCACGTCGGCCCGGTGAGCGATCCCGTCTGGCGACTGCTCGGAGAGGCGCACCGACGCACCGGCGGCGCGTCGATCCTGCTCGGGTGGGACGCCGAGATCCCACCCTTCCCCGTGGTGCACGCCGAGGCGATGCGAGCCGTGGCCTTCACGAGCCGTGGAGTCGACGCCGCATGAGACCCGCGCCCGAGCCCGCCGGCGCGACCGAGACGTTCGGCAACGAGCGCGGCAGCGCGAGCAAGCCTGCCCTCGTCGAGCGCGAGCTCTCGGCGTCCGCCTCGTCGTCCGCGCCGCTCGAGGGCGTCACCCTCGACGCGGTCCAGCGATGGTTCGGCGGCGTCGTGATGGATCCGCGCGACCTCGACGCCGCGCTTCGGTCGAACGGGCTCATCGACGAGCCCTCCGAGGTCGATCGCGTCCTGACGCGAGGACCACAGCTGAGCGCGAGACAGCGGCTCTCCACCTACCGCCACGGGTACCGCGCTCGACTCGTCGAGTGTCTCGTCGACGACTATCCCGCCGTGCAATACGCAGTCAGCGAAGCGGCGTTCGAGGTTCTCGCCCTCGATTACATCGAGCATCATCCCTCTCGCTCGCCGAACCTGAACTTCTTCGGGCGACACTTCGCAGATCACTTGCGGAAGCGAAAGGAGGACGGCTTCCTCGTGGAGCTCTCCGTGCTCGAGTGGACGATGGTCGAGGTGCTGCACGCGCCGATGGCCGCAGCGCTGACCCCCGAGACGCTCGCCACGATTCCTGCCGCCGATTGGCCGCGCGCGCGGCTCCCGCGCGCCGAGGCGGCGCGACTGCTGCGGTTCGGCCACCCGGTGAACGCCTACTTCCAGGGATGGCGGACCGGAGCCGAGCCCGCGCGCCCCGCGGAGGCCGCGTCGGCCACGCTCGTCTACCGGCACGACCTCACGCTCTGGCGCCTCGATCTCCCGCAGCCGATGGCCGGCGTGCTCGAAGCGCTCTTCGCGGGCGCGAACCTCGGCGACGCGCTCGCGACGCTCGAGACGACGAACGAGAGCGAAGCGATCCGCGACGTGATGCTGTGGTTTCGCGAGTGGGTCCAGGGCAGTATCTTCGCCCGCGTCGTCCTCGAGGACGGTTGATCGTCACGCGTGCGCGTCACGGAGCGTCACGGCGACCGCGCAGCAGCCGCGATGCGGCGCGCATGGCCTCCGGCACGGTGAGCGCGAAGATCGCGGTGCTCGCGATCGCACCGGCGATGCAGTAGGCGCACCATGCCTTCTCCTTGCGCGGCATCTTCGAGAAGAAGAGCGCTGCGCCGACCGCCTCGCCGAACGCCTTGGCGGCGATGACGATGGGGAGCCAAGGAGAGCGCTCCGCTCGATCGCGACCGCCGATGACGGCGAGTGGCAGGTTCACGACGAACCCGCCGAGGGCGAGCGGACCGTCCCTCATGCCGAGCACGTAGGCCTCGTCGGAGAGGTTGCCCCTCTTCGCATCGAAGGGAAGACCGAACCAGCGCCCGCGCGGGTCGGGCAGATCCTGGAGGATGCCGAGCTGGAGCAGCGAGGTCGCGCCCATGCCCGCGATGCCCACGATCGAGAGCGCCCCGATTGCATATCGTCGCGTCACGTCGCGACGCTGCGAGTCAGGCTCCATGGTGACTCCATCGTTGTGAGGAAATGACCTCGTCTCGGTCTTCCGAGCTCCGTGTGGACCCGCGTTCGCTGACCTTGCGCGCAACAAGCGCGTCGAGTGAGAGCGCGCCCGGGCCGCCGATCGCGACGACGACGAGCAACACGGCGAACCCGAACTCGGCCAAGCCGAACAGATCGGGCAACGAATGAATCTCGCCACGCTTCGCGGTGAGTAGCGCGACGGCCATCGTGACCAGCAGGGGCACCGCCGCGACGCGGCTCAGTAGGCCGACGATCAGGAGCGCACCGCAGACGAGCTCCGTCCACGCGACCAGTCCGGCGTGGAACGCGGGAAACGGTATGCCGAGCTCCGTGAAGAACGCGGTGACCCGCGGCAGATTGTGGACCTTCCCCCAACCAGTCGAGACGAACAGGACGCCGAGGGTGAGCCGCGCCAGCAGCGGCGGAAACCAATGCATCTTCGACAGCAACTCGAGCGCGCGAATGCGCAGTCGCACAGGATTGGACATGGGACCTCCCAACGAGATGAACGCGAGGCGCGGAGCAAAGGTTTCGAGCTCGTTCGCGCTACGGCACCACGCTCGACGTTCAAGCCGAGATCCGCGACGGCCGCGACTCGCGCGGCTGCGCGGCCCGTCAGCCGTGACCGTAGGCGATTGCATGGCGGTCCGAAGCTGCAACCGGTGCGCCAAGTCATGCGCGCGTGAGGCGCATGCCGACGTACGCCACGCCGGCGACCGCGAAGAGGGACGCGGCCGCGATGAGCAGCGGTCGCCGCTTCTCGAGCTCGAACCCGACACTCATCGAGCGCGCGGCCTCGTTGAACGTCCCGTGCGCGCCCGCGTCCCCGGGCAGCGGCTCGTAGAGGTTGTCTCGGCGATTGGGCTCCATCGCCTCGTCGGTCTGCTGGCCGTCATAGCCGTGGTCGGCGAGGTAGCGATCGGCGAACCCTGGAGCGAGCTTCTCGCCAGCGATCGCCTTCACCACCGGCCACCCGACGAGCACCTCGCGGCGACGATGCTCTGCGGCGAAGACGATCGCCTCGGCCGCGACCTCCGGCTGGAAGATCGGCGGCACCGGCATGGGCTTGTTCGGGAGCTTCGCGCGTGACCAACCGAACTGCGGCGTGTTCAGCGCCGGCATCTGCACCTCGGTGACGTGGACGTTGCTCTGGTCGTGAATGAGCTCCGATCGAAGCGACTCGGTGAAGCCGTGCACTGCGTGCTTGGCGGCGCAGTAGGCCGACTGCAGCGGGATCGAGCGAACGGCGAGCGCGGAGCCGACCTGCACGATCACGCCGCGGTCGCGCGTGCGCATGCGACGCAGCGCGGAGAGCGTGCCGTGCACGTAGCCCAGGTAGGTGACCTCGGTGACGCGGCGATACTCGTCGGGAGTGGTGTCGACGACGGGTGCGAACACCGAGACCATTGCGTTGTTCACCCAGACATCGATCGGCCCGAGCTCACCTTCTACGCGCGCGGCCGCCGCATCCAGCGCAGCGGCATTGGCCACGTCACACGGGATCACGACTGCGCGGCGCCCTGCCGCCTCGACCTCTCGGCGAGCTCCCTCGAGCCCATCGACGCCGCGCGCGATCAACCCGACATCGTAGCCCCGCTCGGCGAACGCGCGCACCGCCGCCCGCCCGACCCCTGCTGACGCCCCCGTGACGACGACGATCTTCGACATGTTGAGCCCTCCGATGCCGCGCGAAACGTTCAGCGCACTTCGGCGTACGCGCGCGGCTCGAAGATGTATCTGCGAAATCGATACCCTGCCCCGTCATTGAACCAGCGGGTTCGCCAGTTGCACGCAGGGTGGCGGCGTCAGCAGCAGCCGCCGCCACGGTAGTGATAGGTCGATCCCGTGATCAGCAGATCCGGTCGCCCGAGCGCGCGTAGCGCCGTCGCGGTCTTGTCGCAGACGGAAAGCGGAAGATCGCGATCAAGCACGTGGCCGCGCCCATCGTCGAACGTCTCGGCCTTCCCGAAGTAGATCGCCGTCGCGCCGGTGAAGATGCACGGGCCGTCGTCCGGCAGAGGGTCCTTGATCGCAACGACGTCGATCGACTCGAGGAGCAGGTGCTCGTCGAGGTTGTAGCGCGGAGCATCAAGAACGCGATACGGCGCGCGCGCGCACCTCGATCGTGCCGAACCCCACCCGCGCAATCGCAGCCAGGTACTCGTCGTACGTCCGCGCGCCGGAGAGACACTCGGCGCGGAGACGTGCGTCGCCGGCGAGCTGGTCGGGGATCGGCCGCGTCGCGATCGGATCGGAGAGCGACAACCGACCGCCCGGCCGGAGCACACGATGCATCTCTGCGAACGCGCGATCGAGGTGCTCGCGCGAGAAGATGTTGAACAGGCAGTTCTGCGCCGCGTAATCGACGCTCGCGTCCGCGACCGGGAGCGCGAGCGCGTCGCCGTTGCGCAGGTCGATGAAGATCGGATCGAACCAGTCGTTCTCGAGAGCGGCTGCGCGGAAGTTCGAGCGGGCCTTGTCGAGCATCTCCGCGACGGGATCGATCGCGACGACGGCGCCCGGCCTGCGTGCGAAGTACGTG
>JBKJQC010000430.1:0-4056 GCA_046593995.1 Polyangiales bacterium | reverse complement strand
CGCGTCCGCCGTCGAGCGGCGAGCCAGGCCGAAAGCCCGCGGGCGAAGCTTCGGGAACCGGTAGGCACTCCAAGCGTCCATGGAGGATTCCGGGGCTCGAGTTGCCATATCGCCCCGTCTACGAAGTAGACGTCGGACACTCGTCGCGTAGTCGCTCGCCGCAGCGCTGCGTGTTGACGAGCACCGCGGGCTTGGTAGTCTGGGCAATCGAGGAGGATGAGTAAATGAGATCGAGCATGCGCGTGAGCTTCGCGGCGGGGTTGCTGGTCGCCTCCGCGCTGTCGGGGTGCACGCCCGAACGGATCAAAATCGAGTCGGTGAGCACCATACGGATCGATCACCTCGGCAACAGTTTTCGTACGATCGCGGGCTACGACCAAACATTCGCGTGGGATCAGCCGGAGCTGGAAGCTGGTGGGCTCGCATGACGGCAGCGCGCCGCCGTGAACCGCGCGGCCTGCCTGGCGATGCTACTCGCGTCGAATGGCTGCGGCGGGCACGTCGCACCAGACGGAGCAACGTCCACCGGCACTGTCGACAGCTCCGTGCCGTTCGACACCCAGCGTACCGAGACGCTATCGCCGCAAGACACAACGCCCCCGGACACGTTGCGGCTCGACGCGACCGATAGCGCTGCGGCACCGGACGCGCCCGCTGACGCGCCCGGGGCCGACGGACAGGTGTTCGTTCCGCCCTGTGCGCTCGATGACGGCACGGCTCTTTGCGGCGGCAGCCAAGACCGCTGCGGAACCTGCCCCGGTGGTCATATCTGCGCAAGTTTTCGGACTCCGTCAGCGTCGTCGGCAAACCTATTCGGTGTTTGTTTTCCGCGCATCGCCGAGAAGACCGTTCTACCGGGGCTGCAGCCCTGCGTGGCATGCAACGAGGCCGAGTTGTGTGTCAGCCTCGCACCGTTTCCGAACCTCTTCTGTGCTGTGCCGTCGCTATGCCGAGCACTGCGTGACGCCGGCCTGTCGGGGGGGTGCTGGTACACCGACAAGACAGAATGGACCGCCGAAGCAATCGCGGAACAAGCGTGTCCGGCGCCCGGGATGGGACTGTGCGGAGGAACGTGTGGCGCGTGTGCGAGCGGACTCCAGTGCACCGGCCGCTCACCAGTGCACCCCATTGGTGTTTGCACGGGACGGTTCCGCTCCGGATCGTTGGACGTCCCGAACCGCTGCACGCGATCGAATCCGAGCTGCGCCGCGGGCGAGGGTTGCCTCATCTTTCTCGCGACGAATGCAGCCGAGCAAGCGCTGGCCGACTCCTACGGAACATGCGTCCTCGCGGACTCTTGCTCGACCGCCGCGCGCGTACTTCCCGGCGGCTCGGTGTGTCTCGATGCCGCGGGCAAGTCGCTATGAGGTTCTTGTCCGTTGGTATCTTCGCGGTGGTCGCAGCGCTCGGTTGCGGTGGGAAAACGAGCGACCCACCGCTGAGCGCCTCGGGAGTACCGAAGCAGAAGCGCCTTGCTGACCTCACGGCCGACGAGATTCGGATGCACTGCGACTGGATGTATGGTCCAAGCGGTCAACTCGGCCCATACGAGAAGGCGTTTGCCTGTGAGGGCGGAAGGCTCATCGGAAATGGGTCGCGCGCTGATTGCATCGATGGCTTCGCGTCGGTACCCGACTCATGTGAAGCAACAGTCGGAGACTCGCAAGCGTGCGTCGATGTGCTCGCCGGCGATCCATGCAGGGTCTACCTCGACCCCCCTGAATGCGACCAGCCCGCTACGTGCCGGAATTCGTCCGCGGCGCGTTGATCGCGCGTCTTCAGCTCAGTGGTACGGATTGTCGTCGACCGGCTTCGGCGCGGGGTTGTGCTTCGGTGCCGGTCCATCCCAGAGCTTCAAAAGAAGGCGCGCAGTCGCTCGAGATCGTCGAAGTCGGTCGTGTAGACGATGTCGCCCCGAGACGCGGCGGATGCCATGACGATCGCGTCGACGACGGTCGCGTCCGTCACCTTCGCGAGGGCGTCGCCTGCGAGCTCTGCGAGCGAGTCGGACAGCCATTCGACGACGAGCCCGCTCTTCACGTGCTCGCGACCGTCGGTGCGTCCGCGCCACCATTCGGCGATGACCGGCGACGGCACCGTGATCGGGACCTTGGCGTCGCGTGCGGCGCGGTACACGTTCCATGCGCGCTGTGTGCGGCGCTCGAGCGCGATCAGCATTCCGGTATCGAAGGTCAGACCCGAGACCGTCACGCCGCCCGCCCGCGCGTCGCGCGTTTGGGTTCTCGCGCCAGCTTCCAGCCCTCCTCCCACTCGGCGCGAATGGCCGAGAGCTCGTCGGAGCTCGGGTCGGGGCCGCCGTACCATCGCCACGCTCGGTCGAAGGCTGCCTGGCGCGCGCCCTCGATGGCGAGCTCCGTGATCAGCGCCGAAACGTTGCCCCCATGCTTCTCGGCGGCGAGCGCCTTGAGGGTACGCTTCGTTCCGCGGTCCACCGACACGCTGAAGGTCTCGGTCGCGCCGCTGCGACGGCTCCTCTTCATGCTGACCAATGTAGCATGACTTGGCGCTCTCCGCGTCCGCCGTCGAGCGGCGAGCCAGGCCGAAAGCCCGCGGGCGAAGCTTCGGGAACCGGTAGGCACTCCAAGCGTCCATGGAGGATTCCGGGGCTCGAGTTGCCACATCGCCCCGTCTACGAAGTACACGTCGGACACATCGCTACGGAGCCGCGGCCGACTCCGGCCGGCGGCTCCGTCCCGTGCTCAGCGCCGGGGGCAGCGGTGCTGGGGAGGTTGTCGAAGAGGCCGCGTTGGATCGCGGCGATCCGCGCAGGCGTCGAGCGCGTCGGTCTCGTTCTCGCCGTCCGTCTGCGCGTCGGCGCGCCCGCGGTTCAGCGCGACACGATGCGCGTCGACCCCCCCGGAGCCGACCACGGCGTCCTCCCCCAGCGAAGTCGTCGAGCAAACGAAGCGACCAAGCGGCGAACCTGATCACAAGATGATCGTGCGCCGCCCCTCGACCATCACGCGGCGCTCGAGATGCGCGCGCACCGCACGCGCCAGCACCACGCGCTCGACGTCGCGGCCGACCATCACCAGCTGATCCGGGCTCATGTCGTGTCGCACGCGCGCCACGTCTTGCTCGATGATCGGACCTTGGTCGAGGTCCTTCGTGGCGTAGTGGGCGGTCGCGCCGATCATCTTCACGCCGCGCGAGTAGGCCTGATGGTACGGCTTCGCGCCTTGGAAGGCGGGGAGGAAGCCGTGGTGGATGTTGATCACCGGCGGCGCGAGGCGGAGGAAGTCGTCCGACAAGACCTGCATGTAGCGCGCGAGCACCACCAGATCGATGTGCAGGCGCTTCAAGAGCTCGAGGACGTGGCGCTCCTGCACAGGCTTCGTGTCCGGCGTGACGGGGAGCGCGAAGAAGGGGATGCGGAACGACTCGGCGACCGACTCGAGCGCGGCGTGGTTCGAGATCACGACCGGGATCTCGCACGGGAGCTCGCCGTTCCGTTGACGCAGGACGAGGTCGTAGAGACACGCCGGATCTTTCGTCACGAGGAGCGCGACGCGCGCGCGGACGTCGTCGTAACCGACCGACCACGTCCCGGAAAGTCCCTTCACGAGGGCAGAGAACGCCTCCTCCAGCGCCTTGCGGGTCGCGTTCCCGCCGAGCGCATCGTGGGCGCTCGGTGACGCGAGCGCGGCGAGGTCGACCACGAGGCGCATGAAGAAGCGCGCGCTGCGCGTGTCAGGGGCACCTTCGGCGGAGATCGCGTCTTCGCTGTGGTTGCTCGCGTCGACGATGTTCAGCCCGAGCTCGAAGAAGAAGCCGGACAGACGAGCGACGAGACCGGGTTGATCGGGGGCGGTGACGAGGAAGGTCGCGCGGGCCACGCGCGCACTCTACCAGCGGTCGCGAGGGCGCGCTTCACCCGGTCTGGCTCATGATCGGCTCGAGCCTACGAATCAGGCTCGGGCAGTCCGGCAGGCGACGATCGCGATCGTGTACCAGGAGCTGGTCGACGAGCTGGAGCAGGGCAGGCGGAACCCACGGCGCGAGCCCGGCGAGCGGCGGCGGCGGGTTGGTCACCAC
>JBKJQC010000162.1:0-3357 GCA_046593995.1 Polyangiales bacterium | reverse complement strand
CGGCCCCACGTGCCCGGTCGGCTGCCCGCTCTGCCAATGACGGCAGCCGGTCGCTCCGGCACCCGGAGCGCGCACCGACACCGCAGCCGATCGCGCGAACGCATCAGGTGCTGCGAGCGGAGGACACACTGCTCGGCGCGCGAAGTCACCGCGCGCGACGACGTCTCGCCATCGAAGCGATGAGGGACACGAGGACCACGATGGCCGTCTCGGTGCCATGCGCTGATGCGCGCACCCGACGCGGTGCGAGCGCGCATCCGCCTTCGTCGGCTGTGGTGGTGACGGGCGGCACGCACTTCAGGTTGTCGCAGACGTATCCGGCCGCGCAGTCTTCGGTGGCCATGCAGGTCTCGAGACACTTCCCGCCGCGGCAGCGCGTGAAGTTGCATGGCGTCACCAGGGCACCGGGACCGAGCACCTGCGTGCCGTCGTCGGAGCACTTCGCCTGCTCCTCGGCCTCGCACTTCCCGGCGTTGCACGCGAGCTTCGCGTCGCAGTCGGCGCTCGTCGCGCACGACGTCGCGCAGGCGTTTCCCGAGCACGCGTACGGGGAGCACTTCGTCGTCGCAGCCGCGCAGTCCGCGCTGTCGCCCTTGCACAGCATGCCGGTGACGACGCCCGCGCTGCAGGTCGTCGCGCCGCACGTCGTGCCAGGCTTGGCGAAGCTCCGGCAGCTGCCCGCGCCGTCGCACATCCCGTCGGCTGCGCACACGCCGGTGCCCGGCATGCAGCGCTCGCGCGGATCGGTGTTGGCCGCGACGGGCCCGCAGCTGCCGTTCGCGCCCGAGCCCTTCTTCATGGTGGTGCAGGCCTCGCACGGTCCCGTGCACGCGGTGTTGCAGCACACCGAGTCCGCGCAGTAGCCGGACGTGCACAGACGATTCTCCGCGCACGCTTCGCCCGCGGCGCGAGTGCTCGGCAGGCTGAACGAGTACGCCGCGCCGCCAGGCTTCGCGAGGAAGGCGCCGACCACCGCCAGGCTGCCGTCGATCGCCGGCACGCCGAACCAATCACCGGCGACGCCGTCCGGTGCGACGAGCTTCGTGCGCTCGGCCCAGGTCGAGCCGGTGCGATCGAAGACGTAGACGCTCCCGGCCTTAGCCTTCGCGTCGGGGTTGTCCTGATTCGCGCCGATCAACGCCACGTCGGTGCCGAGCGCCGAGAACTGCCCGTACGCGATCGCGGTCAGCACCGTCGATGCGACGCCCGATGGGACGAGCTTGCCTTCCTCGACCCAGGCCGCGCCGGTGCGACGGAAGACGTACGCCGCGTTCGGCGGTGACGTGAGCAACATCGTGTCGCCGCGGAGTCCGACCGCCCGGAGTTGCGTCGCGCCCGTCGCTTTCAGCTCGGCCTGGTGGGTCCACGCCGTGCCACTGCGAACGAAGACGTGCGCGGCGCTCCCGCGGAAGGTGCCGACGACGAGCGTGTCGCCGCTGACGGCGACCCCGCTGCCAAAGCTCTGGTCGACGGCCGGTATGGGTGCGACGAGCTTCGTCTGTTGCGTCCACGACGCTCCGCTGCGCACGAAGACGAACACCGCGCCCGCAGCGCTGACGCCGCCGGGATCCGCGCCCGTAGCGGAGACGACGGCAGTATTGCCATCGACTGCGACCCACTGCCCGAACAGATCGTCCGCTGCGTTCTCGGAAGGCGTGAGCGCCCCCTGCGACGTCCACGTCGTGCCGGTCCGTGACCAGACCCGCGCGGCGCCGATGGTCACTTTCGAGCCGAGGACGACCGTGTCTGCATGGATCGCGACGGAGAGCGAGTCGCCTGCGCCCGAGAGCTTCGCCTGGTGCATCCAGGCGGTCCCCGAGCGCACGTAGACGTGCGCGCCGTCGCTGTTGTAGCTCGCGCCGATGACCGCGGTCGTCCCGCTCACGGCGGTCGACACGCCGAAGCCGGCACCGGCCGCGACGCCGCCGGACGGATCCGGGAGCCGCGTCTCGACCACTGCGTAGACCGGATCGACGACGAGCGGATAGAGCGCGTTCGCGTCGTCGACGTGAATCGACAAGCGATCGCTGCTGGAGGTCATCCACGATCGCAGGCGCGCGCCGTTCGCATCGAACGCCGCGAGGCTGCTCACGCTCACGCTCGTCGTCGCGCCGCGGAGGAGCGCCTCGTCGTCGTGGCGCGTTTCGGCGGTGAGGCCGTCGACGGCGAGCTCGATGCTCAGCGCGCCGCTGCCGGCCGGGCGCGCGTCGATCGTGAAGCCCTGTTCGATCCCGCCCGGGGTGCGCTGATACCACTCGGTCACGCCGTCGCGCACACGCTCGACACGTTCACCGACGAAGCGCGTCGTGCGGATGGGTGACACGGCGCGCGCGCCGCGGCCGACGCTCACCAGGCGGATCCGGGCGCGCATCCCGTCCGAGCTCTCGAGCGACAATGCAGTCCCATCGAGCCACGCCGCGTAGCGACCGCCGGGAACGGTCAAGCGTACGGGGCCAGACGGGGAGGAGGCGTTCCCCATTTCGAGCGTCGCGGCGATCACGAGTCCGAGTGCCGGCAGGCGACGCAGCGTGCGCATGCTGCGGATGAGAGCGCACCGATCGATCGCGCGCAACGTGAGCGCGCTGATCGCTTCGGTGCGCCTCGTACGGTCGCGCCATTGCGGCGTAGCTGCGCGCACGATACGGCGACTGCACCATGCAGCCTCCGCAAGGGTACGGATATCCGCCCGCGCCCAAGCCGAAGGGGCCCTCGCTCGGGTTGGTCGTCGCGCTCTGCGCGGTGGGCGCGTTCTTCGTCGTAATCCCGATGGCGGTGGGTGCGTACTTCGGCTTCACGAAGGTGCGACGTGCGAAGTCGGATCCCGCGCTCGTGGTGCTCTCCGAGCGCCACGCGACGCAGGACGATCTGCTCGTCGCGCACTATCCCGCGGACTTCGGCGCGAAGAAGGTCGACGCGTGGACGATCATCGTCTCGCGCAAGCTGTTGATCGGCGACGAGCTCGTCACGCTCGGTGTCCTGCCGATCGACAAGGCGGCCACGGACTCGATCGACGAGTTCGCGCGCCTCATGCTCGTCGGCGTCGAGAAGAACGTCACCGAGAAGGGCGGGACCTCGAGCCGCGGCACGCGACGCGAGACCAAATGCCTCGGCAAGTACGACGGGGTCGAGTACGAGCCGACGTTCACGCTCCCGCCGATCGGCGCGTACGTCGGCAAGGCGTGCTTCTTCCTGCACCAGGCGCGCCTGCACATGGTGCGCTACGACGTCGTGAAGTCGCAGGCCGAGAAGGAAGTGCCGCTCCTCGCCAAGATCGTCGCCGCGACCGAGGTCGCCCACTGAGGCCCACGAGACGCACGGCGCCCCGACGCTCGTCGCGGCCGCCGAATAGTCGCTCTT
>JBKJQC010000036.1:0-13013 GCA_046593995.1 Polyangiales bacterium | reverse complement strand
CTTCATGGTCGGCGTCGACAGCGCGGACGTGTGGGGCAACCGGAAGGACTTCTTCGTCGACGCGACGCTCGGCGTGCCCGGCGACGCGCTCGCGCCCGAGGGGCAGGACTGGGGTCTCCCCGCATACGACTGGTCGGCCATGGACGCGGACGATGTCGCCTGGGTCCGGCGCCGTTCGAAGCACATGGGGAAGCTCTTCGATCGCTTCCGCATCGATCACCTCGTCGGCTACTACCGGATGTACGTGAGACCGCGCACCGGCGGCGCGCCGCACTGGATGCCGCCGGACGAGCCCGCGCAGTTGCTGCGAGGGGAGAAGGTGCTCGAAGCGCTCGTCTCCTCGGCGAAGAGCGTCGGCGCGCGCGTGATTGCGGAGGACCTCGGCACCATCCCGCCGTTCGTTCGGGCGTCGCTCACCAAGATCGCGCTGCCCGGTTACCGCGTGATGATGTGGGAGCGCGACGGCGACGTGTACCGTGATCCGGCCTCGTGGCCGTACGTGTCGCTCGCCACGTCCGGCACGCACGACACGGTGACGATGGCGACGTGGTGGGAGGACGAGATGACCTTCGACGAGCGGCGGCACGCGCTCGCGGAGATCCCGCCGCTGCGTGCGGTCGCAGCCGATCGCGACGTCGACAAGCTCACCCCGCGGGTGCACGACGCGCTCCTCGACGCGCTCTACGGCTCCGGCTCCGAGCTCGTGCTGCTCCCCATCCAGGACCTGTGGGGGTGGAAGGATCGCATCAACGTTCCGGGCGTCGTCGGCGCGATGAACTGGTCGTGGAGGCTCCCTGCCACCATCGACGAGCTCCGCCGCGATCCGCTCGTCGCCCACCGGATGCACGTGGCCGGCGAGCTGGTGAAGAAGCACGGTCGCGTCTGAGCACGAGGACCGGTTGTTGCTGCGTAGTGACGGAGGAGGATTCCATGACTTCGCACGACCCCCAGCGTCTCGGATCCGGTAGCTACGCCCCGCGCGTGCGTACGCGCGAATCGCTCGGCCGTGGGATGGCCGCCCTCGGGATCGTCGTCGCGCTCGCGATGCTCTTGCTCGCCGGCGGATAGCCCTCCGCGCCGCCCACGGTTGACCGGACCGAGCGCGGCGTGGTCGTTTGGAGGCGGAGGTTCGAATGCACCGTCACGGCGACCACGATCGAGGGCACGAGCAGGGCCAAGGGCACGAGCAAGGTCGACGTCGAGGTGCCCGCGAGCACGGGCACGACGAGCACCACCATGAAGGCCATGGCCACCACCCCCACGAGGAAGGGCATGGCTCCCGCGAGCATGCTCGACACGAGGAGCACGACGAGAGAGGCGGTCCTGACGGGACCGAGTTCCTCGACCTCGAGATCTCGCAGGTCCTCTACGAGGAAGCGCGCGGCGTCGCGCGCGCGGCGGCTCGCGAGATCGTCAAGGATGCGATCGTGGCGCGCTTGCGCGAGCGGCTCGGCGAACGGCTCGCAGCGCTCGGCGCCCTCGCTGCCGACGAGCTCGCCGACGACATCGAAGC
The DNA here is from genome assembly GCA_046593995.1 of Polyangiales bacterium. Classification (GTDB taxonomy): domain Bacteria; phylum Myxococcota_A; class Polyangia; order Polyangiales; family JADJMO01; genus JALHOE01. Next base: position 11,500 of record JBKJQC010000036.1, on the reverse strand, counting down.
GAACCTCGACATCGAGGCCATCATCGCGAAGCGGAGAAAGGCTGCCGAGGAGCTCGCCGAGCGCGTACGCGTGGCGCTGCGCGGCGGCTGATCAGTTGCTGAGCTCGAGCTTGAAGTCGCAACCCGGCGCGGCGCCGGAAGGGCGGAACACGCGCACGTAGATGACGCCGTCGGTCCCGAGCTTGATCGGGATGAACGTGTCGGGCGCGTCGAAGCCGCCGTCACCGACCGTGAAGCCCGTGTCGCCGCCGCTCGGCGCCATGCTGTCGCCGGTCGAGGTATCCGCGACGGCGGTGTCCTTCGCGGCGTCGCTCGGCCTCGCGTCGACCACGCCGCCTTCGGGCACGTATTGGAGCTCGAAGTCCTTCACCTTCGACGACTTGGTGGGCGCCTCTTCGCCGCACATGAACTCCTCGGCGGCGCAGTTCTTCACCACCTGGAACGCCAGCGGCGTATCGCCCGGCGTGATCTGCACGCGCGGATGCGCCTTGCGGTCTGCGAGGTTCTCGTAGGTGATCTTGAACCACAGGTCACCGCCCGTCGGAGGCACGGACGCGGAGACGCTCTTCTTGGTGCCGAGCGCGATCTTGCCGACGTCGGTCGCGTCCGCGCAGGAGTTCGGCCTGCTCGCGTCGGTGCACACGCTGCCGGCGCCGCCGCCCTCGCCACCACCCCCCTCCCCACCACCGCTACCGTCGCCGGCCCCGCCACCGTCGTCGCCGGGATCGTCCCCGTCGCCGCCGCCAGCGGTATCGCCGCCGCCGGGGTTCTTCCGCGGTGTGCCCTCGACCTCTTCGTCGGCGGTCGCGCACCCCGCCCAACCCGCAGCGATGGCGCAGGGGATCACGCACACGCCCAAGATGGTGAGCCAACGGCCGCGACGGACCATGGCGGGATGGTAGCGCTGTCGAGCCCGGGGGCCACATCCTTCGACGGCCGCCCGCATCGCGGCAGGTGTCCTACTCCCGCCGCGCCTGCATCCCGCGCTACTTCTCGTCGATCGCCTCGTGCGCCACGAAGACCACACGCGGCGCGTCGTGCTTCGCCGCCCACGCTTCGAGGAAGCGTCGCCCGCAGCCGAGGCAGCGAAAGGCGGCGGCGAAGCGTGCCTCTTCCTCGCTGGTCATCGTAGCGGTCAGCACGCGCGCGCCGCACTCGGGGCATTGCTGGATCATGATGTCAGTCGTCGACGCGGGCGCGCAGCACGACGGCGCCGGGACCGCGGAGGGTGAGCGCGTCCCCGACGAGCAGAGCCGGAGCCGCGCCGCCGTGCTGCGGAGCCTCGCTGTCGATCTCCATCGCCCAGCGCCGCGCCGCGCCGGGGTGAAGGATCGGCGCGGTGCCGAGCGTGATCGCGCCGCCGCCGGTCAATCCGACCACGAAGAGGATCGACGCACCGTTCGAGCGCGCGCGCCGTCGCACGACGATCAAGGACTCGCTGACGCGCGCGACCTCGTAGTCGGCGCGACCCGAAGCAGCCATGGCAGGCTCTTCGCGGCGGAGCGAGAGCAGTGCGCGATGGAGCGCGAGGATCTCCTTCCCCGGCGAGCGCGTCGTCTCCGACCAGTCGAGCTTCGAGCGCTGGAACGTGGACGGCGCCTGCGGATCGGGGATGTCGCGCCGTTTGCTCTCGTCGGCGAACGCGCTGAACTTCGCGAACTCGCCGCGGCGCCCCTCGGTGATCAGCTTGCCGAGCTCGGGGTCGTGATCGGTGAAGAACCCGAACGGCGACGACGCCGCGAACTCCTGTCCCATGAAAAGGAGCGGCGTGAATGGCGTCGAGAGCAGCAGCGTCACCGCCGCACGATAGCGTCGTCCGTCGATGACGTGATGGAGCCGATCGCCCTTCGCGCGGTTACCGATCTGATCGTGGTTCTGGATGCAGTGGACGAGGCGCGACGGCGGCACGTCGAACGCGGGCGTGCCGCGCGGGCCGCCGTGACACGCGGAGATCTGGCCTTCGTACAGCCAACCCGTGCGGAGGATTTTCACGAGCTCGTCGAGATCGCCGGTGAAGTCCTGGAACCAAGCCTCGTGGTCCCCCGCGACGATGCGACGCACCTCGTGGTGGAAGTCGTCGGCCCACACCGCGTCGAGCCCGATGCCTCCGCGGGCGACCTCGCGGACGATCCGCGCCTCGTTCCGCTCGTCCTCGGCGACGAGCAACACCTCACGCTCGGAGGCGGCTGCGCGCGCGGCGTCGGCGATGTCGGTGAGGAGGTGCGTGTGCTCGCCCTCGTCGACGCCCAGGTCCACGCCCAAGTCCACGCCCAAGTCCACGCCCAAGTCCACGATGGCGTGCGTCGCATCGAGTCGCAGCGCGTCGATGTGGAGCTCGCGCACCCAGTACGCGGCATTGTCGGTGAAGAACGAGCGCACGGCGGGGTCGCCGGAGTAGTCGATCGCGTCGCCCCATGGCGTCTTGCGGCGGTCGGTGAAGTACTTCGGCGAGAAGCTCCGGAGGTAATTCCCCGACGGTCCGAAGTGGTTGTAGACGACGTCCAGGATCACCGCGAGCCCGCGCGCATGGGCTGCATCGACCAGCGCCGCGAGGTCGTCCGGACGCCCGTAGGCGCGGCACGGCGCGTAGAGCGCGACGCCGTCGTACCCCCAGTTGCGATCGCCGGCGAAATCGGCGACGGGCATCAGCTCGATGGCTGTGGCGCCGAGATCGCGGACGTGATCGAGCTTGTCGATCAGCGCGCGGAAGGTCCCCTGCGGCGTCGCGGTGCCGACGTGCACCTCGTAGACGACGAGATCCTCGAGTGGGCAGCCGCGCCAACGCGCGTCACCCCACGGGAAATCTCGCAGGTCGACGATCTCCGACGGACCGTGCACGCCGAGCGGCTGATGGCGCGACGCAGGATCGGGGAACGGACCTTCGCCGTCGACCACGAGCATGTAGAGATCGCCGGCGCACACGCCGCTGATGGTCGCGCTGTGGAAGCCGTCCCGGTGCTTCGCCATCGGGACGCGGCGGAGCTCGCGCGGGATCGGCCTCGCGGTGCCGGCACCGGTGATCTCCATGAGGGCGACCTCGCACTTCTCGCGCGTGGGCGCCCACACGCGAAAGGCGACGCCGCTCTTGTCGGCGAGCACGCGCGCGCCGTGCGCGTACATCGCTGCGCCCGGGACCGCACCGAGCGACGCGCGTCTCGTGGACGGGATGCGATCGTCCGGGTCCTCGTCGACCCAGCCTCCGTCCGAAGGGGGCTCGCTATCACCGGGGCTCGTCACGTGCGCGGATTGTAACGGAGCGCCCCCGCCGTGACGAAGAATCGCTCAGCCGTCGTCGCTACGACACCGCATCACGACCACCGAGAGCGCCGCGACGCGCACCCGGTCGCGCGCATGAGAAGGCGGATCGAGCGGCACTGCGCCCGCTTCCTGCGCGGTGTCGAGCAGCGGCTCCCAGGTCGCGCCCCATTCGACGGCAGGCAGGCGGAACAGCTTCTCCTCGCGTTCGCCATTGAGGACCACGAGGAGGGAGTCGGCCTGGATCGGCCGTCCCGCCGGATCGAGGCCGAGGATCGCGTCACCGCTCGCGACGAACGCGATCGCGCGGTTCTCGGCGTCCCAGTCCTTGCGGGTCATCTCCTCGCCGTCGGGCCGGAACCACGCGAGGTCTTTGAAGTCCGACCCGCGGACGTGGACCCCCTGGAAGTAACGGCGCCGTCGCAGCACGGCGTGCTCTCGGCGGATCGCGCCGAGGCGCTTCACGAAGGCGAGCAGCTCGCGCTTCTCGTCGTCGAGCTCCCAGTCGAACCACGAGAGCTCGTTGTCCTGGCAGTACGCGTTGTTGTTCCCGCGCTGCGTACGTCCGAGCTCGTCCCCCCCGAGGAGCATCGGCACGCCCTGCGAGAGATAGAGCGTCGCGAGCAGGTTGCGCACCTGCTTCCGGCGCAGCGCGCGGATCTCCGCGTCCGTCGTCTCCCCCTCGGCGCCGCAGTTCCACGCGTTGTTGTGCGAGTCGCCGTCGCGGTTTCCTTCACCGTTCGCGTCGTTGTGCTTGTGCGCGTACGACACGAGATCGTGCATCGTGAAGCCGTCGTGCGCGGTGACGAAGTTGACGCTCGCCCACGGTCTGCGGCCGTTGTGTTGGAAGAGATCGCTCGAGCCGGTGAGCCGGAACCCGAGCTCGCGCACGTGCGGCTCGTAGCCCGCCCAGAACCGCCGCACGACGTCGCGGTACTTGCCGTTCCACTCGGACCATCGGATTGGGAACCCGCCGACCTGGTAGCCACCCTCGCCGACGTCCCACGGCTCGGCGATCAACTTCACGTTCGCCAGCACCGGATCCTGGTGGACGATGTCGAGGAACGGGGCGCGCGGGGAGAAGCCGCGCGAGGTGCGGGCGAGCGTCGTCGCGAGGTCGAAGCGGAAGCCGTCGACATGCATCTCCGTCACCCAGTAGCGGAGGCTGTCGAGGATCAGCTCGAGCACCTGCGGGTGACGGACCTCGAGGCTGTTCCCCGTGCCGGTGAAGTCTTGATAGAAGCGCTTCTGGTCCTGGAGCCAGTAGTACGCGAGGTTGTCGAGCCCGCGGAAGCAGAGCGTCGGGCCGTGGTGGTTCCCTTCGCAGGTGTGGTTGTAGACCACGTCGAGGATGACCTCGATCCCCGCCGCGTGGAGGCGACGCACCATCTCCTTGAACTCGGTGACCTGACCGCCGCGGTCTCCCGAGGCGGAGAAGCGATGATCGGGCGCGAAGTACCCGAGGGTCTGGTACCCCCAGTAGTTCGAGAGCCCTCTGTCGACGAGGAAGGCGTCGTCGAACGACTGGTGGACCGGCAGGAGCTCGACCGCGGTGACGCCGATCGAGCGGAGGTGCTCGATCACCGCCTCGGTGCCGAGTGCTTCGTAGGTCCCGCGGATGTTCGGGTCGATGCCGGGATGGCGCGCGGTGACCCCTTTGACGTGAGCCTCGTAGATCACCGTCTCCGTCCACGGGACCTGCGGCGGGCGATCGCCGCGCCAGTCGAACTCGTCGTGCACGACGACGCTCTTCGGAACGCCGCGCGCGCTGTCCCGTAGGTCGTGCACGAGGTCGACGTGCTCGGGAGCCTTGGCGCCCGCCGCCTGTGAGACGGGCGCCGTCACATGGCCGACGAGCGGCTCGCGGTGATCGACGCGTCCGGAGAGCGCGCGCGCGTAGGGGTCGACGAGGAGCTTCGCGGGGTTGAAGCGCTGGCCGCGCTCGGGATCCCAAGCGCCGTGTGCTCGGAAGCCGTAGAGCGTGCCGGGGCCGAGACCGGGGACGTAGCCGTGGAAGACGTGCGCGGTCGTCTCGGGGAGTCGGATCCGCGTCGTCTCGTTCCCCGCGTCGTCGAACAAGCAGAGATCGATCGCGCTCGCGTGCTCGGAGAACACCGCGAAGTTGACCCCGCGACCGTCGAACGACGCGCCGAGCGGCTCGTGCGTTCCCGGCCACACGATCCCGGTGGTCGGCGCGTTCAGCGGCGGCGTGAGGCTCGTTCGATTCAAGGGCGATTCGCGGGCGATTCGAGGGGAGCTCGTCAGCGCGCCATCAACAGCGCGAGCGGGAAGGTCGAGAACAGCTCGGCGACTGCGATCGCCGCTCCCCCCTCCCGATGAATCGCACGTCGCGGCGCCCCCGTGAAGACGTCGCGGAGCAGGTCCTCGTCGTGAGAGTCCGGCGCCCCTCCGGGGGTGGCGAGCGCGCTCCGGTGGATCAGCTCCGCGACCTCGTCGGGGACGGTGACGAACGTGTCGCGCCACGCGTTGCGCTCGCCGAGGATGCCCGCGACCAGGCGCGGGGCGATGACGATCGCGAAGTTCTTCGGCTCGTCGAGCGACACCCGCGCGAAGGCGACGACGTGACGCGCGCGCGGGCCGACCACGTCGAGCGGGACATACGCGCCGTCGCGGAACAGCTCGGGATCCGATCGCCGCGCGAGGAGCGCCACGTGGCTCACGAAGAGCTTCAGACGCGCGTCGTCGTTGCCGCTCACGACGGCATGCGCCGTTGCCGCAAGGCCGTCCTTGGCCGCGAGCTGCGCCTTCATCTCCTCGAGGAGCCGTCGGCGGTGGGCGTAGTCGACCGGCCGTCGGTTGTCGGGATCGACGAGCGACAGGTCCCAGGACTCGGTGCCCTGGTAGAGATCGGGCACGCCCGGGCATGCGATCTTCAGGAACTGCTGCGAGATCGCATTGATGCGGCCGACGCGGGCGACGCGACGATGCAGGCGGCGCAGCTCCTCGACGAAGGGGTCGTCCGCCGGCGCGGCGAACACGGCGTCGACGAACTTCGCGATCGCCTCGTCGTAGTCGGGGCGATGGTTCGTCCACGAGTTGTTGACCTTCGCCTCCTTCGTCGCCTTCAGCATGTAGGCGACCACGCGATCGCGAAACGACGCACGCTGATCCTCGGGCAGCGGGTAGGTCTGCGCAGCGCCGAGCAGCGTCTGGTAGAACAGCACCTCCTCGGCGCCGTCGGGCGCGAGCTGCTCGCCGACCCGGACCTTGCGTGGCGCGTTCGCCTCGCGGGCGACCTCGAGGAAGCGATCCCATGCATCGGGGAGCTCCGAGAGGACGTCGATGCGCGCGCGCACGTCCTCGCTGCGCTTGGTGTCGTGCGTCGAGGTCGTGAGCATCGATGCCGGCCAACGCCGCGCGCGCGTCGCGTTCATCCGGTGGAAGGCCTCGAGCGGGACGCCGAAGTGCTCGGGCTCGCCGCCGACCTCGTTCAGGCTGATGAGCCGGTTGTAGACGTAGAACGTCGTGTCCTCGAGCCCCTTCGCCATCACCGGCCCCGTCACCTGCTGCAGCTTCATGACGAAGGCGAGGTGCTCGCGACGTGCGTCCTCGGACGTGCCGAAGATCGGCTCCATCAGGAGGACGCTGCGGATGAAGTCGAACGTCTGATCGACGAGCTCGTCGCCGCCGACGCGCGCGAGCGCGATGGCCTGCTCGATGTACGCCCGATCGCGATCGTCGACCGTCCAGGTATCGACGTAGGTGCGGTAGATGGGGAACGCGGCCACGGTCTCGACGAGCGCGCGGCGGAGGCTGTTGAGCGTGAAGTCGCGCGTGCGCCGGCTGCGCTCGGAGAGCGCGGAGAGCCGATGCGCGAGCACGTTGAGCTCGCTGACCATCGCGGTCTTCATGATCAGGCGCTTGTTGTTGCGCACGAGATCGAGGAACTCGACCTCGCGTCCGAGCGCGCGCCGCCAGGTGTCTTCGAGCCTTCCCGCGTTGGCGCGCTCGACGAAGATGCCGTTGAGGAGGTTGAGGAACTCGTAGCCGGTCGTGCCGTCGATGAGCCAGCGATCGGGCACGCGCTCCTTGCGGCTCAGGATCTTCTCCACGATCACGTAGAGCGGTCGCAGTCGTGTGTCGCGGGCGTCGGCTTCCACGCGCGACCGGTATGCGCCGCGCACCGGGGTCTCGAGCCGCGCCCAGCGCTCTTCGTGATCGGTCGGGTGTCGCTCGGCGAGCAACCGCTTCGCGGCGCGCGCGACGACCTCCTCCTGCAGCATGCGCAGGTACTCGGCCGGATCGTAGAGCCCGTCCGGGTGATCGATGCGCATCCCCTCGAGACGCCCTTCCTCGAGCATCTTCAGGTAGAGGCGGTGCGTCTCGTCGAACACGACGCCGTCTTCTTGGCGGATCGCGGCGAGCGCGTTGATGTCGAAGAAGCGGCGGTAGTTGATCTCCTCGCCCGCGACGCGCCAGTACGCGACGCGATAGGCCTGGTGCTCGAGCAGTGCGTCGAGCAGATCGAAGCGCGAAGGGGCGTCGGAGAGCGGCTCTCCGTCCGCGCCGCGGCCGTTGAACGTCGCGACCGAGTGCTCGACGTGCTCGCGGATCGCGGGGCTCTGCTCGGTCAGGACGCCGAGGCGCCGCTTCACGATCTCCTTCTCACGGTGTCGCTCGACGAGCTTCGCGGGCGCCGTCGTCGCACGGGGAGGGAGGTTCTCGAGCGCCGTCAGGATGCTGAGGAGCTCCTGCAGGTGAGGGTCCTCGGCGCCGACCTTCGTCTCGAGCGCGTCGAGCCCGTGGCGCAGGATCAACATGTACGACCGAGGAGCGATCGGCAGCCGCTCCTCCCAGTAGGAGAGCCAGAACGCCCCGCATACGACCTCGGTCGCGCCGCCGAGAGAGCCGCCCCTCTCGCCGTTTCGCGCGACCTCGTACGAGAGCGTGAGCTCCCCACGCTCGAGGACGGCACCGTAGTGGTCGCCGAGGATGGGTAGGAGCAGCTTCCCGGCGAGCTCTTGCTTCAGGGGAGCCCAGTCGATGTCGAAGAAGCGGGCGTGGATGGACGCCATCCCGTTCTCGAGGACGTCGAGCCAGCGGGCATTCTCGCGGCCGATCCCGACGTGGTTCGGGACCACGTCCACGACGAGGCCCATTCCTCGGGTCCGCAGCGCCTCGCAGAGCCCGCGCAGCTGCTCCTCGGTGCCGAGCTCCGGGTTGAGCTGGGCATGGTCCACGACGTCGTAGCCGTGCATGCTCCCGGACTTCGCGCGGAGCAGCGGCGAGACGTAGAGATCGGTCACGCCGAGCGCCTCGAGGTAGGGGACGATGGCGGTCGCAGCCGCGAAGCCGAACCCCGCATGGAGCTGGACTCGGTAGGTCGCGGTCGGCCGGCGCGTGCGCGCGCGGAGCAGCGCCTCGTCGAGGAGCGCCGTGGCGTAGTCCTCCAAGGCCACGATCGCAGCCTGCGCGGCCTCGGCCGGCGGGGGCTCGCTCCGGTCACCGGCCTTCCAAGGCGTCTCGAGGCGTTCGCGCGCTGCGTCCATGCAGCGGCGTTGGACGTCCGTCGCCTGCCCCCGTAGCGTTCGCCCGAAGCTCCCGAGACTCGGAGAGGGGGGGCGTGTAGAAAACAATGCTCGCCGCGCGTGGGCGAGGCACCATAGGAGCGTGCCCAAGGCGGTCGTCGTCCAGGACCTGAGCCGCGTGACCTTCGATCACGGCGGTCTCGGCTCGGTGACCTACACGGAAGGCGGCGTCGTCGTCGCCGTACGCGAGGACGATCCGCGCACGCGTTGGCGCTATCGCTTTGCGAACGTGCAAGCCGTCCGCATCACCGAGAGCGACTGCTTCGACTACACAGGCGTGTTGATCGACAACAAGCTGAGCCGACGCCTCGTCGAGATCGTCGGGAGCTCGTGGCTCAAGGCGCTCTCCGCAGAGCTCCGCGAGCACGACGCGGGGTCGACCTCGATGGAGAAGAGCCGGCACTTCGTGCTCGCGTTCCACGAACAGGTCGTCGAGATCGCGGCGTGGCACGTCGAAGCGGAGCCCGTGCCGTTGCGTTACGTCGGCGGCCAGTGGGTCGAGTGAGGGCGTCGCTTGGTCGACAAATCGACAGGTCGATAGGTCGATAGGTCGATGGGTCGATGGATCGGTCGCCGCGCGCTCGTTTGCGTGTGCGTGCTCCTCGCTACCTTCACGCTCGGTTGTCCACGCGATCCCGTGGAGCCGCGGCCGAGCCCGCTGCCCGAGCTCGATGCGGGGGGGGCGTCTTCCGACGTGAGCGTGATCGCGGAGGATGTGCGCGCCGCTTCCGCCGACGCACTCGACGACGGCGCCCGCGCCGCGCGCATCGCCCGCGCAAAGAGCTATCAGAAGCCGCCCGGACCGCCGGGGAAGCGCTTCTATCTCCCGCACTATGGGATCCCCGCCACGATCTTCTGGGTCGGCGAGCCCGCGACGAAGCAGAACGGCTGCACCGCGAACCTAGCCTCGGCGTTCGATCACGATTGGAAGGGCGCGTACGGCGGGTGCGACTCTGCGACGGGGCGCGTGGTCGAGGGGGACGGATTCCATCGCCCGAGCGGGTTCGTACCGAAGCAGAACCCGTACTACTTCGCGCTCCCCTACGGCTCGAACCCCGACGCGCCCTACCGCGACGAGGTGCCGTGGGTGGACGATCGCCCCGGCGCCGAGGATATCCGCAGTGCTGTGAAGAACCGGTGGATCGCCGTCCGTCGTAAAGAGCGGACCTGCTACGCGCAGTGGGAAGACGTCGGTCCCTTCTGCGCGGACGACGCGGAGTACGTCTTCGGCTACTCGGCGCCGCGCAACGACGGCAAGACGTGCGACGTACCAGGCCCCGGGAACGGCACGATTTCCGGGCTCGACGTGAGCCCGGCGCTGTCGGCATGCCTCGGCGTGAAGCTCGCGGAGGGACTCTTCGACGTCGACTGGTGGTTCGTCGACGACGCGCACGTGCCGCCGGGCCCCTGGATGCGCGTGGTCACGACGTCGCCGGTGCGCGACGGTCCGCCGCGGCCGAGCGCGGCTTGTGTGGAGAAGCCGCCCTATCCCGCCTGCGGGTGATGCGCGCGGGTGCATCCGCGCGGGTGGAGCGCAGGTGATTCGCCGCAGAACGCTCCCTCGCGTGTACACTGCGGGTCGTGCCGGGGGGGAAGTTCTCGGATGAAGAGCTCCGTGTCATCGACACGGCGTATCGCGGCAAGCGATTCGCGCGCTGCCCGCTCGACGAGAAGCCCCTCTTGTCGACCGCCTGGGACGATCGTCGCGTGAAGATGGTCTACTTCGTCTGCCGAGCGTGCAGCCGGATCGGTGCCATCGGTTACGACAACGACGATCCGAACGCGCCTGGAATCATCGCGCGGGGGTCGCGCCCATCGTCACGACCCCCTCCGGAACGATGATCCCGCGAGCCTCAGTCCACGCCGCCGGGCTGGCTGCGACGACGGCGGAGCGCGCTTCCGCCCTTGCGACCGGCTTCGCGCGCTTCCTCGCTCGTCCACTTGTGCGCCGTCCCGTTCTGGTGCGGCCGACGACCGGCGACGCTCGCCGACTCCGGCGTGAACTTGTTGGCAGTCCCGCGCGAGTGCGCCGTCTTGCCGCCCTTGCTGCCGAGCTTCCTACGATCCTCCGGGCTCATGGCAGCGAATCCGCGCGGACGCGCAGCGGGTGCCGGGGTGGACGAAGCGGAAGTCTGATTCTCGGTAGCGTCTGCCATGATGAAGGTCCCTTTCATGTTGTCTCGCGTGCCGGCCTTCATGTGCTGACCCGGGACTGCGACGACGTCCGACTGAGGCGTGGGGGCCCCAAAGCACGGCGGATGCCGCGCACAGCGTATCGGAAAGGGGCGCTCTCGCCGGACACGACGCGACGCAGCACACACATCGTCGGTTTCGTCCGGCACTTGCGCGGAAGTCGAGGAATTTGGCCCTGCGGGGCGCATGCACGCGAACTGGCGCAAGCACATCGGACGGATCCCGGCGCAACGACGCGCCCGACGCCACCGTGCACATCAGAACCAGTGTGCATCTCCGTCGCAGCTCACGCGAGCACACTGATTACAGTTTACTGCTGTTTCAAGGCCTCACGCTCACTTTGGACCCCATGCCCCTCCGTCGCGGACCGTTCCGGCCGAGCTCGCTGAGCATGAACGCCGTACGCCCTCTCCCGGTCCTGGCCGGCAGGGGGATCCTGGTGCGCGCGTTGGCCAGAGTCCTCGGGGGAGATCGCGAGGCCGAGATCTTCCTCCGGGAGACGC
>JBKJQC010001289.1:0-5642 GCA_046593995.1 Polyangiales bacterium | reverse complement strand
GCGCATCGCAGGCGAACGGGGGAAGTATCTGAAGCGTACGGACGCCACGGCGTTTCGAATGTGGTCGACGAGCGTTTACCCGGCCGCTACGCCCAGGGTCGCGGAGGCGGTTTTGCGGATCGTCGGCTGGACGTTCACCATTCTCGGTCTTGCGGGTGCTGTGCTCGGGCTTCGACCGGGAGCGCCGCGAGAGCTACGCGTCGCGAGCACATTCGTGCTGCTCGTCCTCGTCACGCAGCCTTGGTTCCATCTCGAAGCGCGCTACACGACGCACGTCCGGCTCCTCCTGATCGTGTGCGCCGCTTGGCTCGTCGTGTTCGTTGCGCAGGCGCTGGCCAGACGGCAGGCTGTTGCCGCCCCCATCGAGCCGAGCGAAGCCGCGTGAGCGAATGTTGCCTCTGGCGCGTGCTCAGACTATGCGTTTGGAACGATGTCCGCCGAGCAAGTGAGCCCCGTACGACATCCGCAGTCGGCCGCTGCCACGCCGCTACGTGACTTGAGCATCGTCGTTCCCGCCTACAACGAGGAAGTGAATTTGCCCGTTCTGCGACGCGAGGTCGCAGCGGTCCTCGAGGCGGCCGGGCTGACCTTCGAGTTCGTCTTCGTCGACGATGGCAGCCGTGACTCGACGGCCGAGGTCATCCGGCAGCTTGCGCGCGAGAGCGACAACGTCCGTGGGGTGCTCCTGAGCCGGAACTTCGGGCACCAACCCGCCGTGTCGATCGGGCTTCAGTACGCACATGCCCGCGCAATTGCGGTGATGGATGCGGATCTGCAGGACCGGCCCGTCGATCTCCTGACGCTCTACGAGAAGTGGAAGGAAGGCGTCGACGTGGCGTACGCCGTTCGAGCATCGCGCAAGGAGAACTTCTTCAAGCGACTCGCGTATCGCGCATTCTATCGGCTGCTCGCGTACATGGCGCGAATCCCGATCCCGCTCGACTCGGGGGACTTCTGCGTCATGGACGCCCGATTCGTAGCGAAGCTGAACGACCTCCCCGAGCGCCTACGCTTCGTGCGAGGACTTCGCGCTTGGCTCGGCGGCAAGCAGGTCGCGGTGGCGGTGCCTCGCGATCCGCGGCGTGCAGGCGAGCCTCAATATACGTTCTGGAAGCTCGTCCGTCTGGCGGTCGACGGGCTGATATCATTCTCGGACGCTCCGCTGCGTCTCGCGAGTTTCCTCGGGTTCACCATCTCGACCTTCGCGTTCGCGGGAACCATCGTCGTCATGGCCTGGAAAATTCTCGGCCTCCTCCCCACCGGCGCGAGCGTCGCGACCATCACACTCTCGGTGCTCTTCTTGGGCGGCGTACAACTCGTGACGGTCGGCGTTCTCGGCGAGTACATCGGCCGCATCTTCGACGAGGTGAAGCGTCGGCCGATCGCTGTGGTGCAGGAAGTGGTCGAGAGCGAGCAACTTCGATGAAGGGCAAAGAACCCCGTGCCTTCGACGAGCACGCGACCGCCTACAACGAGACCATCGACGAGGAGCTCGGCGCCTCGGGCGAGTCCGTCGAATTCTTCGCACAGCTGAAGGCTGACCTCACGCGGCGCGCGTGGGTCGGGCCGACGCCCCAGCGCATCTTGGATTTCGGTTGTGGCATCGGGAACGGCACACGCGCATTGAGCGCTGCGTTTCCGACGGCGAGTGTGGTGGGAATCGACTCCTCGGGCGAGAGCGTACGCATCGCGGCGTCACGGGCCAGCGAGCAGACGCGCTTCGCGCAGCAGGATGGCGCTGCGTTGCCGTTCGGCGACGGCTCGTTCGATCTCGTCTTCGCGAGCTGCGTGTTCCACCACATCGAGCGACCAGATCATCACAGGGCGGCCCGGCAGCTTCGACGCGTGCTTCGTCCGGGCGGGGCGATCTTCCTGTTCGAGCACAACCCGTACAATCCGCTTACTGTGCGAGTGGTCCGATCGCTGAAGATGGACGAGGGGGTCACACTGCTCCCCCCGGGGTACTCGCGCGACATGCTGCGGGCGGCAGGCTTCGAGGTGTCGCTCGCGAACTTCTACTTCTTCTTCCCCAAGGTGTTGCGATTCGCACGTCCCCTCGAAACGTACATGCGCCGCATACCGATGGGCGCCCAATACTTCGTGAGCGGCCGTCGTGTGTAGGCGATAGGCGACTCGCCGCCGTTCAGATGATCTCAGGCGATTCGAAAGTACCCGCGGAACACTCACCGCGCTGCTCCCCGCCGATGGCGTCGTCCCTCACGCGCGGAACGCGGTTGCACGCGCGGGTCGACTGGACTGTTCGGACCCGAACGCGATGAGGCTGCGACGTTCAAGCGTTCACGCGCCTGCCACCGTCATCCCCGAGACGCGGAACGTCGGCGCCACCACGCTCGTGCGCATGTCGATGTCGTCGCCGACCATGTCGATCCGCTGCAGAAGCTGATCGAGGTTCAGCGAGATCGTCACCTCGCTCACCGGGTACGTGAGCTCGCCGTCCTCGATCCAGAACCCTCCCGCCCCGCGCGAGAAGTCGCCGGTCACCGCGTTGAAGCCGAAGCCCATCATCTCGGTGACGTAGAGCCCGCGTTTGGTCGACTTCACGACGTCCTTCACCGGGGTCTTGCCCGGTCGGAGGATGAAGTTCGTCGTCGAGGGCCCGACGCCGCCGGTCCCGCCGCGCGACGCGCTGCCCGTCGAAGGACGCGAGAGCTTCCGACCGCTGTACGAGTCGAAGAGGTAGGTCTTGAGGATGCCGTTCTCGACGATCGAGAGCGGGCGCGACGGGAGCCCCTCGCCGTCGAACGGGCGCGCGCCGGGTGCACCGCGGAGCAGCGGATCGTCGTCCACCGTCACCAGATCCGAGGCCACCTTCGTGCCTTCGCGATCGAGCAGGTACGTCGAGCGGCGGTAGACCGAGCCGCCGTTGATGCAGCCCGCGAGGAGGCCGAGGATCGAGCGCCCCGCGTCCGGATCGAACACGACGGGCGTCTCACCCGTGGGCGCCTTCTTCGCACCGAGCTTGCGGAGCGTGCGGCGGGCGGCCTCTTCGCCGACGGCGACCTCGTCGTCGAGCGCGTCGAGCCTGCGGCGCGCCGTCCAGTGGTAGCCGCGGCGCTTCTTCTCGGTGCCCGGCTCGTCGGCGATCGGCGTCACGACGAGTGACGCGTACGAGCCGCGGTAGCCGCCGCGGAAGCCGCCGCTCGTGATCATCACGGCGGCGCCCTGCGTGCGCGCGAACGTCGCGCCCTCGCTGTTCGTGATCCGCGAATCGAACTTGCGCGCGGCGTCCTCGGCGCGTTTCGCGCGACGCACCGCCTCGGCGGCGTCGATGGTGCCGCAGGCGGGATCGTAGAGATCGAGATCCGGCCACGGGCCCTTGGTGAGCATCTTCTCGTCGGGCGGGCCGGCGAAGGGATCTTCCTGCGAGAGCTCGACGAGCTCGATGGCATCCTCGACGAAGCGCGCGATGCCCTCGTCGGTGGTGTCGCTCGTCGAGGTGAGCGCGACGCGGAACGCCTTCCCGTCCCCAGTCGAAGAGCGCCCGCGCTTCATCACGCGCATGCCGAGCGACCGGTGGCCTGCCTCTTCGACGAGCTCGGGCTCGCCGAGGCGTACCCGCGCAGAGAGCTCGCTGCCCGACCGTGCGATCACCTCGGCGACGTCGATGCCTCCGGCGCGGGCGCGGCGGACCACCTCGTCACCGATCGCGAGCAAGTGCGCGAGCTCGCGGTCCTCTCCGGTCTTGCCCTGCGTTTGGATCGCGGGATCGTCGAGGAGGGGCGTCGGGTCGAGCGGCATCGAGAAACGCTACTCACGCCGGCGCGAGCCGTCGAGATGCGCGGGCGATCACGCCGGCCGACGTTCGAGCCATGCCCAAGCCGACCGGACGATCGACGTGAGATCGTGCTGCGCTTTCCAGCCGAGCTCGCGTTCGATCTTCGCGGCACTGGCCTGCAGCACCGCGGGATCGCCGGGACGGCGCGGCGCGACGCGGTTTTCGATCGGCCGACCGGTGACCTTCGCGACCGTGTCGATGACCTCGCGAACGCTGTGGCCGGCCCCCTGCCCGAGGTTGTAGACGTTGCTCTTCGCTCCGGCGGCGAGCGCCTCGAGCGCGAGGATGTGCGCGCGCGCGAGATCTTCGATGTGGATGTAGTCGCGGACGCACGTGCCGTCGGGCGTCGGCCAATCGTCGCCGTAGATCGCTACGTCTGCGCGCTTGCCGCGGGCGACGTCGAGCACGATCGGGATCAGGTGCGTCTCCGGATCGTGCCGCTCGCCGTTGCGCTCGGACGCGCCCGCCGCGTTGAAATAGCGGAGGCTCATCGAACGCAGACCATGCGCGATCCCGAACCAGTGGAACGCGCGCTCGACCGTGAGCTTGGTCTCGCCGTAGGTGTTGGTCGGCAGCGTTCGGCTCGACTCGTCGAGCGGCAACGAGAGCGGCTCGCCGTAGACGGCGCACGTCGACGAAAACACCAGGCGATCCACGCCGGCCTTCTGCATCCCGTCGAGGAGCGCGATCGCCGATCCCACGTTGTTCTCGTAGTACATCGCCGGGATCTGCATGGACTCACCGACGAGCGCGTCTGCCGCCATGTGGACGACGGAGTCGACCCGGTGCTCCCGCAGCACCCCAGCGACATGATCGGAGGTCCCGATCGCGCGTCCCACGAACTCGGCCTCCGGCGCCACTGCGTCGCGATGGCCTTTGCGCAGATCGTCGAGCACGACGACGCCGTGTCCGTCGCGCACGAGCGCCTCGACCAGCACGCTCCCGATGTACCCCGCCCCACCCGTGACCAGGACCTTCATTCGCCTTCGCTCTCCCCGAGCTTTCGGTAGATCGTGCGGATCGAGATGCCGAGCAGCTGGGCCGCCAGCGCCTTGTCTCCTCGCACCTGGCGCAGTGTCTCCTTGATCGCCACGAGCTCCATCTGCTCGATCGGTGTGCCGACCGAGAAGCTGATCGTGCCGACCACCTCGGCGGCCTCGCCTTGCGCGATGTGCTCGGGGAGATCGTCGATGCCGAGCTCACCGCCGCGGCACAGGACGACGGCGCGCTCGATCACGTTCTCGAGCTCGCGCACGTTGCCCGGCCACGCGTAGTCGACCAGGCGTTGGAGGGCGCCCTTGGTCGCGGTCAGGCGGGACTTGCCGTTCTTCGCCGAGTAGACGCCGAGGAAGTGGTCGACGAGCAGCGGGACGTCCTCGCGACGCGCCCTCAACGGCGGCGCGGTCACCGCGATCACGTTCAGGCGGTAGTAGAGATCTTCGCGGAAGCGCTGCTCCGTGACCTCTTTCTTCAGATCACGGTTCGTCGCCGCCACGATGCGCACGTCGGCCTTGCGCGTGTCGCCGCCGATCGGCTCGTACTCGCCTTCTTGCAGCACGCGCAGCAGCTTGACCTGCACCGCGGGGGAGAGCTCGCCGATCTCGTCGAGGAAGAGCGTGCCGCCGGCGGCCTTGGCGAAGCGGCCTTCGCGTCGCGCGACCGCGCCGGTGAACGAGCCCTTCTCGTGGCCGAAGAGCTCGGCTTCGAGGATCGCCTCGGGGATGGCGGCGCAGTTCACCGCGACGAACGGTCCCGAGGAGCGCGCGCTCCGCTCGCGCGCTACCTCCACGAGCGGAGCGCGCGCTCCTCGGGACCGTTCGTCGCGGTGAACTGCGCCGCCATCCCC
>JBKJQC010000933.1:0-3658 GCA_046593995.1 Polyangiales bacterium | reverse complement strand
TGACGCTCTTCACGAGGAGCTCGGCGACGTCGCCGTAGCCGGCGTCGCCCGTCGGCGCGGTCAGCAACATCTGCAGGGTCGCCTTCTGGAAGGCCTTCTTCTTCGTCGCGTCGAGGGCGGCGTAGGCCTTCCACACCCCGGCGGAGAACGGCTCGGAGTCCTGGTGGACCTGGCCCGTGATCGCGTCCGGGAACTTGAAGGTGTTGGTGGCCGAGCGCATGCCCTTGCCCGCGGCCCCGCCGATGCCCGTCGTGGTGTACTCACCGAGCTCGGGATCGCCCGTGACGAAGAACGACAGGATGTCCGCCAGGCTCTCGTTGAGGCCGCCGGGTGACATCGAGAGACCGAACTCGTCGGCGAAAGCCCCACCACCGAGCTTGATGGTGCGCGAGACGAGGAAGTGGCCGAACTCGTGGTAGACGACGTCCCCGTCGTAGCCGAAGTCGGCGCGCGTCCCCTGTCCGAACCACATCGCGTCGCCCTGCAGGCCGAACGCGGTGGAGAGCAGCGGATCCTGCTGCGCGAAGAAGGCGTTGTCGAACGCCACGAGCGGCAGGTTCGGGTCGGCCATCTGCGTGGTGTTGAACGTGCTGAAGCCCTGGGGCACGCGCAGGTTGGCGATCGCAGTGAGGCGCGTGACCTTCTCCGCCGGGAAGCCGAGCGCCTTCACGAACTCGTAGACGCGGTCGGTGTGATGGAACATCGACAGCTCGGCGTACTTGTCCTGCCCGCCCGACTCCGGCAGCACGTCGAGATAGTCGCCGTTCGCATCGGGCACGATGGTGTGCAGCAAGTCGCAGGTGTGCACCTGCAGCGGGATGCCGACGTTGATCGTGCGGACGGTCTTCTGGTCGATGCAGTTGACCGCCGTGACGAGCGCGTTCTGTAAACCTTCCTTGGTCGTGTCGTTCGCGAGGGTGACGAGCGTGGTCGTCGGCGTCTTGATCGGGTTGTCGCCGTAGACCTTCGCCTGCTGCAGCGAAATCGCGGCGTCCCACTGCTGCACCACCTCGCCGGTCTGCGCGTCGAGGAGTACGACCGGCCGCGTCGGCAGCGCGCCGAAGTCACCGATCACGCCGTAGACGAGGCGCGGCTCTTCGCCGGCGACGATCATCAGGCGCGCTCCGAGCGCGTTGGCCGGGACTCCGCGCGCCGCGGCGACGGAGAGCGCGGTTGCCGGCGAGAGCGTCGCCTTCGTGGTGACGGGACGACGCTCTTCGAGCGCCTGGGTCGCGAGCGTCGCGCGGCCGTCCGCCTCGACGACGACGCGTGCGCCGCGCTGCAGGACCGGGATGCCGTCGATGGTCTGCGCGAACGAGACGACGCGCTGTCCGTCGGCGAGCGTGACGGTGTCGACGTGCGCGAGCTCGAGCGCGGTGGTGAAGGGGAGCGCGCGTGCGAGCGCCTCCTTCGCGATCACGAGCGGCGCTCGCGCCGACGCCGGGACGATCTCGGTGTCGACGATCGCGGCGCGGTTCATCGTCCCAGGCGCGGCCGCCGTGGCGGACGCGGTGGAGAATGCGAGCGGTGCGAGCAACAGCGCGAACGGAGCGATGACGGAGCGACGCATCGTGACCTCGTACGGGTGAGAGGCGTGACGCGCGGTGCGCTCGGGGAGGGGAGTCGAGCGCGCCGCGAGAAGGCGGACACCTTCTTGTCACCTCGTGTGCGGAACATCGACCCACTTCGGATCGGTTCCGTACCTGCCTGTGTTTTCCAGCCATGCACGCGCTCCCCTGCGCGACGTCACGTGCACGGGCACGCGCGATTCCTTGACACCGCTCGCAGCGCCGACTACCACGCGCACTCCCGATTCGCGTTTCGCGCGGCGTCGTCTTCACAGGCGCGTCACGCGGCACGAGGCTCAGGCGCGTAGCTCAGTGGTAGAGCACTACCTTGACACGGTAGGGGTCGTTGGTTCAATCCCAATCGCGCCTACGAAACAAGCAGAAAAGAAGGGGGATGAGCCGCAGGGTTCGTCCCCTTTTCTTTCCGCCGCACCGCCGCCTGGAGTGCCGCACCACCTTCCGCACCACTGGCTACTTCGCCAACGTGACCGCGGTGCGGACGACACGAGCTACTTCAACCCGACGTCACGCGGGCGGGTCCCCGCGCGATCGTCGCGCGTAGCGCCAAACCCGTCACCGCGGCGTCGGGAGCATCCGCACGTCGTGCAGGTGGCCCGGGCGCGCGACGAAGGTGCGTTCCGAGACGACCGTCGCTCCTGCGCGGACGCGGAACGTGACCGTCCCCGGCGCGAGGTTGGCGACGACGACGGTCCCGGACTTGTCGGTCGGAGGCGTGGTCGTCGGCAGCGAGTCGCGCACGTACAACACCGTCGCCGACGGGTCCGACAGCGGATCGAGCGTCACGCCCGCGGCGGCGGCGAAGATGCAATCGCGTGCGACGAAGAGGGCCTGCGCGAGATCGGGATTGCGCTTCGCGCCGATCGTCGCGAAGAGGAGATCGAGCGTGGTTTCGCGCAAGAGGCCGATCGTCTCGAGGCTCACGGGCGCTTCGTTCTCGACCACGGGACGCGTCCAGACGACGTGCGTGTGCGCGTAGTCCGGGTGCTCGGCGTGGAAGCAGCCGGTGAACCCCCCTGCCAGCTCGAGGGTCACCGCACCGTCCTTCTCGCTCACGCCGCTCGAGAACGTGCTCGTCGGATCGTGGCCGCAGGAGCCGCAGAGCGGCGTCACGCAGGCGTCGACGCGCGCGCCCGCGAGCGCGTTTCCTTCGTCGTTGACCACCGTGAATTTGAGCTTCGGGCGAACGATCGTCCCCGCGCGCCAGGAGTACCTCCCGACACACGCGAAGGGATCGCCGCGGGTACAGGTCGAGCACGACTGCTGGTCGGTGCACTGCGAGAGCGCCACGAGCTCGGTGCCACCTGCCCCGTAGCGGCGCGTGCAATGAGAGACGACGTCGGGGTCGAGCGCATCGACCGCGGCGAAGCACGCCCACGCGCGTTCGCAGTCGCCGGTCATGCCTTCGCGCGGGGGCGACGCCATGCACGCTGCGCTCGCCGCTTGGCAGCTCCTCGCGAGGCACTCGCAGCCCGTGGGGAGGAGCTTCGCGAGGCTGTCGTCGCCGAGACAGATCGCGCGGCACGTGGTCCGCCGACAGCTGTCGAGCGCCTTGTACGGGTCACTGGCTCGAAACGTCGGCTCCGCGTCCTCGCACGCTGCGCGGCAGCGCGCGTCATCGGCGGCACACTTGGCGAGACAGCGATGGAGGTTCGCGCAGACCGGATCGCGATCGCAGGCGAGCGCCGGCTCGGCGCAGTTGTCGTGCTCGCACGCCCCGCATTCGGGCACGACGAACTGAGGACGTGCGGCGCCGCTGCGGCGGGGGAGCTCCTCGATGCCGAGCATGCGATCGCAGCCCGCCATGAGTACGAGCAGCGTGAGCGCACCACGACGCAGCATCGATCAGCCGGACCCCGAGAAAAGCGGCACAGCTCGAGGATACCGCAGGCGCCCCCGCGTCGTCGCACAACGGAGGCCTCGGCCTCGACCTTCGAGGCGACGATGGCGCGTGGTCTACTCCCGTCATGCCGCCGCTCCGTCACGTCGTGCTGCCGCTGCTCGCCGGTGCGACGTCGCGCGTGTCGTGGGCCCGCGGGGTCGGGGACGAGTGACGTGCGTATGGCACGTCG
>JBKJQC010000765.1:0-11731 GCA_046593995.1 Polyangiales bacterium | reverse complement strand
CTGCAGATCGGCGCTCACACGCGTCACGGGCGCGACGCCACGGAGGCCCGAAAGCCGCGCGATCTTCCGCGCCTGGGTCGCGGGGTGATCGACCTCGATGACGCGCACGCCGGGGAGGGGGAGGCGCGACGCGCGCATGTCGTACCCGGCGCCGACGATGACGAGCTGACGGAAGCCGTCCACGGCGGCCGCGTTGGCGAGCTCGTCGATCGTCCGGTGCCGGAGGCAGTGCGCCGCCTGCAGCGCCTCGATCTCCCGGCGGAGCTGCGGCACGAGGAAGCGCGCGAAGCGGACTGCCTGCACGCGCGGATCGCGCTCCGCGAGGTGGATCGCGAACGGATCGTCGAGGATGCGATCGGCGCTACGCTGCGACTCGGCGGCGCGGAACCACGCGTTGGCTCCCGCGATGAGCGATCGGTCCACCATCCCCCGATTACGTGGCCTGCCACTCCTCGGCAACCTCTTCGAGCTCCGGCGCGATGCGAGGTCGCTCCTCCGGCGCGTGCTCGACGAGTGCGGCGAGGTCGGCGCGTTTCGTGCCGGGCCGCGCGACGTCGTCGTCGTCTCGTCCGCGGACCACGCCAAGACGATCCTCGTCGACCAGGCGGAGGCCTTCGAGAAAGGGCCCGTCGTGCGCACGTTCGCGCGTCCCGTGCTCGGCGACGGGCTCATCCCCGTGGCGAACGCCCGCCACCGCGGCCGACGGAAGGTCGTGGCGCACGGGTTCGGACCGCGTTCGCTCGCGGCCTACGGCGACGTGATGTCCGACGTCTCGGAGCGCGCGATCGCCGGGTTCGGCGAGGTGATCGACGTCGTCGCCGAGACGACTCGCCTCACGCTCCGCATCGTCGGACGCACGCTCTTCTCGGTCGATCTCGGCGAGGAGCAGCCCGAGCTCTCCGAGGCCTTCGCGATCGTCCTTCGCTGGGTGACCTCGCAGATCTCGTCGCCGATCCCCACGCCGCTCTTCCTGAACGGTCCAGCCCGTCGCGCGGTAGGGCGGCTGGACGAGACGATCTACGCGCTGATCGATCGGCGGCGACGCGATGGAGGCGGCGACGATCTGCTCTCGCGGCTCGTCGAAGCCCGCGACGACGACGGACGCCCGCTGCCGGATCGGCAGATCCGCGACGAGGCGATGAACCTCTTCCTCGCCGGCCACGAGACCTCCGCGAACGCTCTCGCCTGGACCGTCGATCTCCTCCTTCGGAATCGCGAGGTCTTCGACCGACTCCGCGACGAGCCCGCGCTCGCGGACCGCGTCTTCGAGGAGTCGCTCCGCCTCTATCCGCCGGTGCACTCCCTCGGTCGCCAGAGCACGCGCGCCGTCGAGCTCGGACCGTACCTGCTCCCGCGCTCGTCGATCGTGATCGTGAGCCCGCTCCTGATGCACCGCCGCGCTAGCTACTTTCCCGACCCCGATCGCTTCGATCCCGATCGCCCGCGCCCCTTTCCGAAGTACGCCTACCTCCCCTTCGGCACCGGTCCGCGTGCGTGTCTCGGCGCGACGTTCGCCGCGATGGAAGCGCGCATCTTCCTCGAGAAGCTCGCGCGCCTCGACCTCTCGCTCGTCGACGACACGCCGAACGAGCCCGAGATGCTCGTCACCCTCCGCCCCCGCCGCCCCATCCTCGCGCGCGTCCGGCGCCGCTGATGCTCACCACTCTCGCGTCGCGGGCTACGGGTACGCGCGGATCGTCGAACGCAAGAGCGGATAGAGAGGGCGCAGCGGAGCAGGGAGCGCTCTGCGGAAGTGACGATCGCTCTCGCGTTCTCGGAGCTCCATCTGGTGCGCCTTTCCGAGGAAAAACTCCCCCTTCGCCGCCTGCTGCGAGGTGAGGCCACCCTGCGCCAGCGCGCGCTCGATCTTCGAGATCCCGGAGCTCATGTCCTGCGCGAGGACCATCCCACCGAACACCTCCGCCGAGCCGAGGTTCAAGAGCGCGAGCTGCGCGTCGGGGTCGAGGGCCAGCGCACGCTTGGCGGCCTTGGTCGAGGCCACGAAGAACTCGGTCGCGTCGACCGTGGGGCGGACGTTGCGCGAGCCGTCGAAGAAGAGGTCGGCGAGGAGCGCCCACGCTGCGGCGTCGTCTTCGTGCGTCGCGAGCCAAGCCTCGGCCATGGAAATCGCCAATGGACGGTTCGATGCTGCCAATGATGCCGCGCGAGAATAGAGCGCGTGTGATGCTGCCAATCCTGCCATTTCCGCGGCCACCGCGTCGTCCGACGCGCGGCGGATTACGCTCGGACGGAGGTCGTGCCACCACCCCTTCCCCTTGCGATCGTGGGAGAGGTTGTTGATGCAACGGTAGCAGGCGAAGCGCTGGGAGACGGTGTGCTGCCGGAGCGCTGGGTTCTGCCCGTACCGCGCGAGGCGTGCGTCGACCCGGTCCGCGACCTCCTCGGTCGTACCCCCGCGCGCGAGCTCCTCGCGCGTGGTGCGCATCAGATCGGCGAAGAGCGATGAGAGAAGCTCGAGGCGCGCGGAGATGGCGTCCTCACCGACGAGCGACGGACCGTGTCCCGGCAAGAGCACGTGCGGGCGCCACCCACGGATCGTGTCGAGGAAGCGCACCCACTCGCCGTCGTCGCGGAGGCCCTCGTCGAGGAAGGGCACGCCGGTGTACGGGTAGTCGACCGTCGGCACCCCGTCCCCACAGCAGACGACGCCGCGGCGCGCCCAACGCACGACGCATGCATCCGGCGTCTCGCAACGGCCGATCTGTAGGATCTCGATGGTCTCGCCCCCGAGCTCGAGCTCGAGTCGCCCCTCGAAAATTCGCGTCGGCGGAACCGTCTCGTGCACGTGCTGGAACTCGAGGCCGTACGTGTTCGCGTACTCGACACGCTCGGAGTCACGCTCGACCACGTAGCGCGCGGTCATCGCGCTCGCGATGATCTCCGCCTCGGGGAAAGCCTCGTTCCCGCCGGTGTGATCGCCGTGGTAGTGCGTGTTCACCACCCAGCGAATCGGCTTGTCGGTGACCTTCTCGATCTCGCGTCGGAGCCGCCTCCCTGCGCGTGGCGACACCTGGGTGTCGACGACCAACACACCGTCGGAGAGCACCAGCACCGCGGAGTTCGAGAAGTACCCGCGATAGAAATAGACGTCGTCCGCGACGCGATGGAGCTTCAGATCCCCGGCCGCCGACGACACGCGCGGAACGCGCTCCGCGATGATCACCCCGAGCAACGCGAGGATTACGACCGCAGTTTTAGCCACGTCATCTCCGCAGCCCCGATTGAACGCGGACGGACGAAGGCTTTGCGAAGTCCGTTCCGCGTCCGAGGAACGAGCCTAGGCGAGTGGATTGAACACGGAGGCACGGAGGCACGGAGGCCGAGATCTGTGCTGCCGCTCGCGAGCCTCCTGGTCTCGCGGCTGTCGCGTCCGAAGGCGCCATGAACACCCGCGCCGTGAAGCCTCCATTCCCTTGATGCGACGAACGGCAGAGTCGGCGCGACGCCGGCGATCGGCAGACTCTCTCGAGCCTCCGTGCCTCCGTGCCTCCGTGTTCAATCCGATTGCGGCGAGGCGAGATCACTCCGCGGCGGCGTCCACGATCACCGGGCGGTTCACGTCCTTCGCCATCGGCTTCGCTTCCTCGAAGGTCGGGAACTGGGAGGCCTCCTTCTCGGAGAGCTCCCACTTCTGGGTGCCGAAGAGGAAGTCGCAGATCGGCAGGCCGAAGTTGATGTTCGCCTTGAGGTCGACGTGGTGGATGTAGTGGTGGCGGTCGAGCCACTGGAACCAGCGCTGACGCTCGATCCAGCGGTTCGCGGGCGTGTGGATGACGCCGTGCACGTACGCGAGCACCCACGAGATCGCGTAGAGGGTGACGAGCGCGGAGAGCGCGAACGACGGCGACTTCGTCAGGAGCCAGGCCGGCACCATGATCAGCGGGATGCCGGTCACGAAGTGGAGGGCGATCTGGCTCCACTTGGTGAGGAAGTTGTCGGTGTCGTTGTCGCTCATGCGGAAGGGCGTGAGCGGCTTCCGGAAGCGCATGAACTCGTACTTGGTCTTGGTCTGGACGTAGCGATCCGGCGGGAACATCGCGAAGTGATGTCCGTGGTGGTGGATCGTCCGGATGAACTCGAGACCGGGTGTGCGACCGTGATAGAGCACGCCGTGTACGAGCCACTCGCCGAGCGAGCAGAGCGGCACGGTGAAGAGCGCGCCGCCGATGGCGCCACCGACGGGGCCGCCGACCCGCGCGAGCATCACCGTCCCTGCGGACCACGCGGCGAGGACGCCGATGCCGAACGCGAACCGACCCGCCGAGACGCGTCCTAGTCGTGAAGCCGACCGTCTACTCATGGAAGGACCGACATCGTACCGCTCGGGGAGAGCCCGTCGAGATCGCGACGCACTCTCTCGCCCAAGAAACGTCCAAGCGCTAACGGCGGTAGCGGGCGAACACCTCGACGTAGTCCCGCCCTACCTGAACGTCTGCCAGGGTGGGCGTCATCCGCCCACCGGCGTCGGCGACCCGCGGGAACCACGCCGCCCCCGTTCCCACGGTCCATGCGTCGCTGAGCTCGTAGCCATAGCGCGCGCTGACCATCACGCTCGGTCCACTCGTCGTCACGAGTGCTCCCCCTTCGAGAACGTGATGGCCGAGCTGCTTGCGGAGCCCGAGCAAGGCGGCGAGCAACGTCCTGCGTGCGCCGAGGAACAGATACCTCGTTCCGTCGGGCGGAGCCCGAGTCGCGGTCATCGCATCGACCTCGAGCGTCGCGGCGAACGTCTCGCCGTGCAGCCACTGCGCGCGTATGCCTGCCTGCGCGAGACCGGAGTCCGCGCGGCGGGGGATGCCGGTCGCATCGGGGACGTAGAGCGGGCGACGCGGTGAGAACCCGAGCTCCCAGCCGAGCGTGAATGCGCCGATGGTCCCCTCGAAATCGAGGGCGAGCTGGTGGTAGCGCGGGTACTCGGTGACGAGCAGCGGCTCGCCGGCGTCGAGCGCGGACAACAGGCTCAGCGCACCTCCTACCTGGGACGCGTTGCCAGTGGTGAGGACGTCGGCGAGCGCGACATGCGGCGTGAGCACCGGCACCTTCGCGCGCACCCAGCCGTACGTGAGGCCGACGTCGGCGCGGCCGACGTGCGCCACCGCGCGCGCGGCGAGATCGCCGCCGCCGCCGTTGCCGAAGGGCTTCGGTGTCGCGCTCGTCGACTGCACGAACGAATCCTGCACGCGCATGAACGTGGAAGCGTCGGTCGCGCCCGCGACGCGTCCGAGCACGTCGCGCGCTCCCACGGTGGAGGGCGACGAGAGCACGCCGGGTCCGAGGATCGCCCACGACGAGCCGAGGATCTCGAAGCGATGCGGGCGCGAGATTACGCTCCATGCGAGCGTGAGATCGAGGCAGCGACACACGTGCACGTCGACGCGTACGGTCGGCGTGGGGAGCCGTGACCAGGTGGGATCGACCGCCGGCCCGGCGCGGAAGTCACGGCGATCGAGGACGTCGGCGGCGGAGAAGAGATCCATCCTCCCCCACGTGACGATCTGCTCGCCGACCTTCACGCGTACGCGCTCGCCGATCGGCACGTCGACGTACGCCGCGAGGGGCACGGCGTCGTAGAGCCACGCGTCGCGGGTCATCCCCTTCTTCGCGCGCGCCTCGACATCGAGCCGCACGTCGAGCCGATAGCGGAGCGTCGAGGGCGTCCCGCCGGACGCGGAGAACGTGGTGCGCAGCCACGAACGGAGCACGTCCTCGCTCAGCGCCGGCGCGCGCTCGTCGCGGGCCCAGTGCGTGTCGACGGTCGTGCGATGCCACGCGTCGACGTGGAAGTCGGGCAAGCTCGAAGCGGGCGCCGGCTCGACCGCCACCGGCTTGGACGCCGTCGGATCCTCGATGACCTCGTCGGCGCGCACGGGCAGCGCGAACAGAGTCACGACGGCTACAGTCGCGAGACGCATTCGACGCCAACGTATCAGTCGTCAGTGACCTGGCGCCGCGTCCCGCACTGACGACTGACGACTGACGACTCAGGTGCGCATCAGCGCCGAGCCCCAGTGCAGGCCGGCGCCGAGGGCGAGGAAGCAGATCAGCATCCCGGGCTGCAGGCGCCCCTGCTCGTTCAGCTCGTCGAGGAGGATCGGGATCGTCGCGGCCGACGTGTTCCCGTGCTTCGCGATGTTGCTCGGGACCTTCGCCTCGGGGACGCCGAGCGCGTTCCGCACCGCCGCGTTGATGCGATCGTTCGCCTGGTGGGCGACGAAGAGGTCGACGTCGTCGAGCTTCACGTCGGTGCGCGCGCACAGCGCACGGACGCTCTCCGGTAGCCGCGTGACGGCCTGCTTGAAGAGCTCCTTGCCGCGCATCCGCGGGATGTGGAGATCGAGGTCGATGTCCTCGCGGCGCGCGTACGGCCTGCGCGTGAAGCCCGTGGGAATGTGGATGTAGTCGACGTGGCGGCCGTCGCTGTGCACGTCGACGCCGATGACGCCACGCGCGTCGTCCGTCTTGCGCACGATCACCGCGCCGGCGCCGTCGCCGAAGAGGATGGCGAGGCCGCGGTGCTCGGTCGCGCGCGCAAAGGCTTCCGGCGAGGGCTTCGTGCCGCCGCGTCCGTAGAGATAGTCCCAGTCGTCCCACGGCATGAAGCCGGCGTGGGCCTCGGCGCCGATCATCAGGATCGTCTTCGCCTGGTTCGCGAGCGTGAACGCGTGCGCGAGCTGCAGCTGGTAGACGAACGACGCGCACTGCTGGCGGAGGTCGATGCAGGGGACGCCGGGGATGCCGAGCTTGGCGGCGACCATCGCCGCCGGTCCGGGGAAGTGATGGTCCGGCGTCATCGTGCTCATCACGACGTAGTCGATGTCCTTCGGCTCGAGCCGCGCGCGAGAGAGCGCGAGCTTCGCCGCCTCGAACCCGAGATCGCTCGCGCCCTCCCCCTCGGCGGCGAAGTGACGCTCGCGAATGCCGGTGCGCTGATGGATCCACTCCGCGGTCGTGTCCATCACGCGCGTGAGGTCCTCGTTCGTCGCCACGTCCTTCGGCAGGTGGCGGCCGGTCCCGACGATCGTCAATCCCATCGCGGCGCGTACGTACCAGCCGATTCGTCGAAAGGAAACGAAAGACCCATCAGCAAAGCGTCACGCAGTGGTCCGACCACTTGCCCTGCGAACGGCCTGACGCACTGCACTCGCCCTGCCGAGAGCGCGGTTTTCGGTACACTGTTCGACGTGAGCGACTACGACGTCGACGACATCAAGACCGTACGGGTCAATCGCGAGCCGGACGTCCAGCCGGTGGGGGTGCGCGTGACCGTGACCGCCGGGCCGGAGGCCGGTCAGACGTTCCGGCTCCAGCAGCGGCTGGCCGTCGTGGGACGCAGCCCTGCGGCAGAGGTACGCCTCACCGACCCGACGGTCTCGTCCTTCCACTTCGAGATCGCGGCCGCGCCCGGCGGAGTGCAGGTCGTGGACCTCGAGAGCGCGAACGGCACCTGGTACGGCGGCGCGAAGATCGAGCGCGCGACGGTCCCGAACGGCGCCATGCTCAACGTCGGTCGCTCGATCGTGCGGCTCGATCTCGACGCGCCGTTCGCGGCGCCCGAGGCCACCGATGTCCCGGCGTTCGGGGACATGCGCGGCGCGAGCCGCCCGATGCGCGAGCTGTTCTCGATGCTGCAGCGGCTGTCGCGCACCGACCTCTCGGTGCTCATCGAAGGGCAGACCGGCACCGGCAAGGAGCTCGTCGCGACGGCGCTGCACGAGAACTCGCGCTGGGCCCAGGGTCCACTGGTCGTCCTCGACTGCACGGCCATTCCCGGCACGCTCGCAGAGTCGATGCTCTTCGGCCACGAGAAGGGCGCGTTCACCGGCGCCGTCGACCGCAAGATCGGCATCTTCGAGGCGGCGCAGGGCGGCACCATCTTCCTCGACGAGATCGGCGAGCTCCCGATCGAGCTCCAGCCGAAGCTCCTCCGCGTGCTCGAGCGCCGCGAGGTCCAGCGCGTCGGCGGTACGAAGCCGATCCCGATCAACGTGCGCGTGCTCTGTGCGACGTGGCGCGATCTGCGCGCGATGATCAACCAGAGCAAGTTCCGCGAGGATCTCTACTTCCGTCTCGCGCAGGCGCGCCTCAGCGTGCCGGCCCTCCGCGAGCGCGTGGAAGACATCCCGGTGCTCGTCCGCCACTTCCTCAAGCGCTTGCCGCGCGAGGCGCAGGCCGCGCGCTCGATCACCGACGAGGCGATGGAAGAGCTCGCGCGTCGCGACTACCCCGGCAACGTGCGCGAGCTGAAGAGCACGGTCGAGCGCGCCGCCATGACGTCCGCGGCCGACGTCATCACGAGCGCCGACCTCGCGTTCGAGCGCATGCTCACCGGCCAGCGACTGCACGCGTCACCGAGCGCCGGCGTCGGGGCGAGCATCCCGCCTCCCGGCGGAGAGCTCGCGCGCTTCAAGGAGGCGAAGCGCACCTTGATCGACGAGTTCGAGCGCGACTACCTGCAGCGCCTGCTGCTCAAGACGGGCAACAACCTGTCGCGCGCAGCGCAGGTCGCGGGCGTCGAGCGCCATCACCTCCGCGACCTGTTCAAGAAGCACGGCCTCCGCGGCGACGACTGATCGGGACATCGTCTACCCTGCCTCGATGCGTGGACTCGTCGCTCTCTGCATCGTCGGCGGCCTCGGCTGCGACAAGCCGTTGACGGGCAGCTACGTCGGCACGGGCGCGGAGAAGGGCAAGGCCTCGATCGACATCGGGCCGGGCAGCAAGCCCGGCGAGGTGATCGTCAACGCGTGGAACACCGACCGTC
This sequence comes from Polyangiales bacterium, assembly GCA_046593995.1. GTDB lineage: Bacteria > Myxococcota_A > Polyangia > Polyangiales > JADJMO01 > JALHOE01. Next base: position 2,949 of record JBKJQC010000765.1, on the reverse strand, counting down.
CGCGCGGCAACTTCGGGGCGAAGGTCGAGGTCGCAGCCGAGAACAAGCTCCGCATCTCGTTCCTGGAGTGCGGCGTCGTCTTCGATCAAAGCCCTCCGCCCAACGATCACCAGGCGACCGTGACCGCGGCACCCCAGCAGGTCTGCGACGTCGAGATCGATCACTACAAGGTCCGGTCTTCGTCTCCGGAACGGCGCAGTTCGATCGCAAGCAGTCCTCGCTCTCCTTGCACCTCTACGGCAGCGCGCCGAACAAATCGCCGACGCGCTTCGAGTGGTCGCTGATCTACGACGGGATCGCCAAGAACTGAGCTTCGGCGTGCCGCGGCCCATTCGCTAGACTGGTGCCTCGTCATGTCGGCCGCTCCCCGCGTCGTCGGACGCTATGTCGTCCACGCCGAAATCGCGGCGGGCGGCATGGCCACGGTGCACGTCGGGCGCTTGATCGGTCCCGTCGGGTTCTCGCGCACCGTCGCGATCAAGAGGCTGCACCCGCAGTTCGCGAAGGATCCCGAGTTCGTCGCGATGTTCCTCGACGAAGCGCGGCTCGCGGCGCGCATCCGTCATCCGAACGTGGTCTCGACGATCGACGTCGTGGCGGAAGGAGGCGAGCTCTTCCTCGTCATGGACTACATCGAAGGGGAGTCGCTCTCCCGGCTCATCGGCGCGTGTCGTCGCGCCGGGCACGCGCCGCCGCCGTCGATCGCGGCGAGCGTCGTCGCGCAGGCGCTCCACGGATTGCACGCGGCCCACGAAGCGCGTGACGAACGCGGCGAGGCGCTCGACATCGTGCATCGCGACATGTCGCCGCAGAACGTGCTGGTCGGGGTCGACGGCGTCGCGCGGGTGCTCGACTTCGGCGTCGCAAAGGCGGTCGGGCGCGCGTCGATCACGCGCGAGGGGGAGCTCAAGGGGAAGCTCCCGTACATGGCGCCCGAGCAGATCCGCCGCGGGCAGGGCGTGTCACGCCGCACGGACGTCTATGCGGCGGGCGTCGTTCTCTGGGAGTCGCTCGCGGCCAAGCGGCTCTTCGATGGGGACGGCGAAGCCGAGATCCTCACCTCGGTCCTCGACGGCCCGTCGCATCCGCCGAGCGCGTTCGAGAAGCACGTCCCGCGCTCCCTCGACGACATCGTCATGCGCGCGCTCTCGCGCAACCCGAACGATCGGTTCGCGACCGCGCGCGACATGGCGCTCGCCCTCGAGGACGCGGTCGGCGTGACCCCCACCGCCGAGATCGGCGCCTGGGTCACGTCGCTCGCGGCCGAGGGGATCGCGCAGCGCGCAGAGGTCGTCGCCATGATCGAGAGCTCCCCCGGGCTCGCGACGTTGCAGGCGACCGGCACCGCCACGCAGACGTTGCCGCGCTTCTCTGATGAGCCGCGTGAGCCGCACGAGCGGCGCGAGAGCTCTCGGCGTGAGCTGCCGCTCGACGAGACCGCGACCCGACCGCTCGTGCGTGCGCCGCGCGTCGTACAGCGGTCGGAGCCACCCGCACGCAAACGTCGTCGCACGGGCATCCTCGTCGGATTGATCGTCTTCTTGTTCTCGGCGCTCGTCGTATCGCTGGTGTGGCCGATGCGCCGTTCAGCGGAGCCGGTGGTGTCGGGCTCGGCGTCGACGCTCGAGCCGCCGACCGTCGCCTCGACCCCTCTGCCGGTGCAGGCCGTCACCGAGCTCGCGCTGCCGGAGCCCACGACTCCCGCTCCGATCACGGTCGTGCCCCCGCCCGCCGCCACGAAGACGCCGCCCCCGATCAAGCACCCGCCGCACCCATCGCCGCCCCCCAATGGCGTGTGCAACCCGCCCTATTTCTACGAGAACGGCATCAAGCGCTTCAAGTCGCAATGCCTGTAGTCTCAGAGACGATGCGCTCCGCGCTGGTGCTCGTGCTGTCGGCGTCGGTCCTCGCGTCGAGTGCATCCGCGTACGCCGCTCCGACCAAGGAGCAATGTCTCGAGGCGCACGAGCGAGCGCAGTCGCTCCGCTCGACGTCGAGCCTACGCGCCGCGCGGGAGCAGCTCCTCGTGTGCGCGGCCGACGCGTGCCCATCGCTCGTGAAGGTCGACTGCACGAAGTGGCTGCCGGACGTCGAGAAGGATCTGCCGACCATCGTGGTGCGCGCGAAGGACGGTGCCGGCAACGACATCGCCGACGTCCGCGTCGTCGTCGACGGCGTCGTGGTCGCGAAGTACCTCGACGGGAAGCCGATCGCGATCGATCCGGGCGCGCACGCGTTCCACTACCAGCGTGAAGGGAGCCCCGACGTGGAGGCGCAGGTGGTCGTCCGTGTCGGCGAGAAGAACCGCACGGTGACGGTGACCTTCGCGAGCGACGTGGACGTCGCTCCCGTCGCGCCTCCCCCCGAGCCGCCGTTCACCGCGACGACGCTCCCCTGGATCCTCGGTGGCGTCGGGGTCGTCGCGCTCGGCTCGTTCGCGTTCTTCGGCCTGCGCGCCCGCAGCCGGCTCGACGAGCTGAAGGCGGAGTGCGCGCCGAACTGCGATCCGGCAGAGAAGTCGTCGCTCCAGACGCAGCTGATCGTCGCCGACGTCTCGCTCGGCGTGTCGCTCGTCTCGTTCGGGCTCGCGACCTACTTCTTCCTCTCCGGCCGCTCAGCGCCTGCACGCCCGCCCGTAACCTCGACCCACTTCAGCGTCACGCCGGTCGCGAGCGGTGGCATCGCGTCCTTCTCGATGCGGTTCTGACGTCGCTCCCTCGCAGGCGAGAGCTCGTCTATGCTCGACCGGTGAGCTGCCTCTTCTGTCGCATCATCGCCGGCGAGATCCCTTCCACGAAGATCTACGACGACGCGACCACGTACGCGTTCATGGACATCAATCCGGGCACCCGCGGCCACGCGCTCGTCATCCCGAAGGTGCACGCGGTCGACATCCACGACATCCCGGCCGACGTCCTCGGCGACGTCGCGCGCACCGCACAACGCGTC
>JBKJQC010000555.1:0-9893 GCA_046593995.1 Polyangiales bacterium | reverse complement strand
CTGCGCCGCGACGATGGTACCGTGGAACGTCTTGCGCCCCGGGTGCGTCGGGAGCGGGCTGTGGAGCCGCACCTTCGCGCGGAGCCCGAGGAAGCGCTGCCAGTGCTCCGCCTTCGTCAGAGGTCGCTCGAGCCCGGGGCTCGAGACCTCGAGGTGGAACGCGTGGTCGATGATCTCGGCGACGTCGAGCGCCATCGACACGTCACGGCTGATGCGGGCGCACTCGTCGATGCCCACGCCGCCGATCGTCAGCCGCGGATCGTGCCCGACGTGCTCGACATAGAGGCGGAGCACCCAGCCCACCGGCTCGCGTCGCCAGTCGAGCTCGATGAGCTCGCAACGGTGCGCGGCGAGCACCGGCTCGACGGCCTGCGTCAGACGCGCACGCACGGCGACCTGTCCGGTCGACGAAGAATCGTCGGTCGGGGTGAGGTCTTGGTCGTCGGTCTCGGCGGTCATGTCAGCGAGTGGCTCGGATTTTTGAGAAAAAAAAGGCGGGTCCCAGAGGGGGCCCGCGCGGGTCTCCCATTCACGGAGGGGGGTGGACGCGGTCCACCCTCCGCCGGAGGCGCCGCAATCCTACCCGTCGACGGGCCAAATTCAAGCGCTGCCGGTCGTGAGGCCGCTGTATTAACCAGCCCCCCCCATGCACCCGGGTGTTCGTCCCCTCGTCGGCTCCGCGGTGCTCGCCATGCTCGCGGCGTGCTCGGCGTGCCGTCGCACGACCGGCGGTGCGGCGGACGCAGGCGTCGAGGGAGGAACGACGCCGGCGAGCGCGAGCAGTACTGCCGGTAAGCTCTCCGGTGCGTCATCGCCCGAGGCCGCCTGGGTCGAGGCGCGTTCGGGCGATCCGCTCGAGCTCGCGCGGCTCGCGAACGTCGAAGGTGTGCACAAGCTGGCCGAGGTCGCGGCGAGCGACACCGCAACCGACGAAGATCGCGCGACGGCGATCCGCGCCATCGCGTTCGTCCTCGACCCCTCGCCCGCCGCGGAGACGCTCACGAAGCTCGTCACCGACCCATCGCCAGCGTCGGTCGAGCGCTCGACGCTGGCGCTGCAGACCCTCGCGGCGATCACCTCGAAGCGCGCGCCGATCGAAGAGCTCGAGCCGGGCGCATGGCGCGCGTGCGGAGAGGGACTCCTCGTCGCGCTGAAGACGCTCGAAGGTCCCATGCGGCGCGAGCTCGCGATCCGCGCGCTCCTCGGCCTGGCAGACCGCGGAGCCGTTCCCCGCTCGGCGGTCCCCGCGCAGTGAGTGAAGAGGTCTAGGTCGCCAGAGCGTCAGCTTTTGATCGCTGACCAAGCCGCCCGTTCACAGGAGGCGGGGAGGCGGGGGCGAGAGGGAGGTCGAGATGGTCTGCCGATCGCTGCGCACACCTCCTCGAGTCTGATGCTCGCGTCTCCGTCGAGGCGGTGTGGCGAGCGCGCGGCAGCACATGCTTTCTCTCACTCCCCGCCTCCCCGCCTCCCTGTTGACCATCTGTTGACCATCGTGGAGGCGAGCAAAGGATTCACGACCTCGCAGTCGTCAGGCGACAGCGCGTGCGGCGCTCACAAAGACCCTGGACCCTAGACCCTAGACCCTGGACCATCTCGGGATGGCCGATCTGATCCTCGCCATCGATCAAGGAACCACCGGCTCGACGGCGGTCGTCATCGACGCCCAGGGCGATGCGAAGGGGCGTGCGAACGTCGAGTTCGCGCAGCATTTCCCGAAGCCCGGGTGGGTCGAGCACGACGCCGAGGAGATCTGGTCTAGCGTGCTCGAGGCGGTGTCGCTCGCGCTCGAGCGCGCGAACGCGAAGGGGACCGACATCGCCGCGATCGGGATCACGAACCAGCGCGAGACCACGCTCGTGTGGGATCGCGTCACCGGTGCGCCGATCCATCGCGCGATCGTCTGGCAGGATCGACGGACCGCGGACACCTGCGCCGGCTTCAAGGCGCGCGGGCTCGAAGCGCAGGTGCGGAGCCGCACCGGGCTCGTCCTCGATCCGTACTTCTCGGGGACGAAGATCGCCTGGATGCTGGCGAACGTGAGCGGCGCCCGCGCGCGCGCCGAGCAAGGCGATCTCGCGTTCGGCACGATCGAGACGTACCTCGTGCACCGGTTGACCGGCGGCGCAGAGCATGTGACCGACGTCACGAACGCGTCGCGCACGCTGCTCCTCGGCCTCTCGTCGCTCGCGTGGGACGACGAGATGTGCGCGATGCTCGAGGTCCCGAAGGCGATGCTGCCGCGCGTCGTCGGGTGCGCGGAGCGCGTCGGCGTGACCAAGGGTGTGCCCGGTCTCCCGGACGGCATCCCGATCACCGGCATGGCGGGGGATCAGCAGAGCGCGCTCTTCGGCCAGACCTGCTTCGGGATCGGTGACGTGAAGTGCACCTACGGCACCGGCGCGTTCGTCCTCATGAACGTCGGCAGCAAGCCGATCACGTCGAAGCACGGGCTCCTCGCGACCGCTGGCTGGCGGCTCCGCGCGGGGGACGCTCCGGTCTACGCGCTCGAGGGGTCTGCGTTCATCGCAGGCGCGGCGGTGCAGTGGCTGCGCGACGGGCTCGGCCTGATCCGCTCCGCGTCCGAGATCGAAGCGCTCGCCCGCACCGTTCCCGACTCGGCTGGCGTCGTGTTCGTCCCCGCCCTGGTCGGTCTCGGCGCTCCCTACTGGGACCCCGACGCCCGCGGGCTCATCGCAGGCATCACGCGAGGCACGACGCGTGCGCACATCGCGCGCGCGACGCTCGAGGCGATCGCCCACCAGGTCGCCGATCTCGTGGAGGCGATGTCCGCCGACGCGGGCGTCGCGACCGGCACGCGCCTGCGGATGCGCGTGGACGGTGGCGCTTCCGAAAACGCGCTCCTCCTCGAGCTGCAGGCCGGGTACGGCGCCGTACGCGTCGAGCGACCGAAGGACATCGAGACCACCGCGCGCGGCGCCGCGATGCTGGCCGCGCTCGGCGTCGGTCTGGTCGACGGGCTCGAAGCGCTGCGCGGGTGGTCTTCGCCCGACGTGACCGTGGAGCCGACCCTCCCTGCGCTGGCCGTCGCGGAGGCACGCCAGTCCTGGCGCCGCGCCGTCGTGCGAACCCGGTCCGGTTCGTGAACGTTCACGCGGTCACGCGCAGCACCACCCGTGATAGGAATCTCCCGTAACCGGGACGGAGATCTTCCTCGAACATGACTTCGCGCAACGCACCACCCACCATCGTCGGCGACGACGAGCTGGCGCTCCGTGAGAGCCCCCCTGCTCCGTCGGGTACGTCGCCCACGGGAACCGAGGCCGCGGGCGGCGGGACCGAGCCGACGGGGCCGGTCCACGACGTGCCGATCGACTGGGAGGCGCTCGAGGACGCGTTCGAGAACAACGCGCCCGAGGTCCACAGCTACCTGCAGCTCGCGACCGGTGAGGTGATCCGCGTCGTCGACGGCGTCGCGGATCCGCAGATGCACGCGCGCATCGCCGCCGACGCTGGCTACCTGCGCGTCGATCCGGTGAGCTCACGCGAGCAGTACCGTTGGATGGAGCGCTTCATCCCCATGGTGGAGAACGTCGAGCTCCGCGGCCGGCTCCATCAGGCGATCGACGGAAAGGGCGCGTTCCGCCGCTTCAAAGACGTGCTGATGGCGCACGCCGAGGATCGCGAGCGCTGGTTCACCTACCGCAGCGAGCGACTGAAGACGTTCATGGACGCGTGGCTCACGGCGCACAGCCTCCGCGCGATCCCGCGGCCGACGTGGAACCCGCCGGACGCGCCGCCTCCCTCGGGCGAAGCCGTCGCGCCCCCCTCGCGCGAGCCGAAGCGTCGCAACGCGGACGCGCTCCGTAGACACCTCCGCGAAGTCGGAGACGCGCTCGGCCCGCGTGATCTCGACGTGCTCTGCGCCTTTGCGGACTTCCTCCGCGCGCGTCGCGTCGTGCGTGCGGCCCGCGAGGACGCCTCGCCGTCGAACGACGCCTCGCAGGAGTCCCAGAACGATGGAGACGACGACGGACCGCCGTCGGAGCGGGTGGAGCGCGCCTCCGCCGGCGACGAGGAGACGAAGTGAGCCGAGCGCTCGTCGCGGCAGCGCTCTCTGCGCTGTTCCTCGCGTCGAGCGCGCGTGCACCCGCCGCGGTGGTCGATCGCACCGTCGCGCGATTCACGGATCCCGAGGCCGGTGACGCCTCGTCGGCTTCGCGCTTCGTCATGATGCGCGAGCTCCTCGTCGAGACCTGGCTCGCATCCTACGAGCGCGCGCCGCTCGGGGTCCCGAGCTACGACGAGAAGCTCGTGCGCGTCGCGCTCGAGCGACACGTGATCGAGGCGGTGCTCTCGGGCCGCCCGCTCCCCGCCGCCGCAGAGGCGCGCGTCGCCAAGGCGACGGAGGACGCGCGGCTCTCGCAAATCGTCGCCCTGGGGGGTGAAGCTCGGCTCCAGGAGCTCATCGCGCGCGCCACCGGCGTCACCGGCGGCGAAGGGAGCGCGACCGAGAAGCAGACGCTCCCGGAGCTCGACGCGATCCTGCGTCGTCGGGCGCGCGCCGAGGTCTACATCGAGACCGCCGTCGCTCAGCTCGTCGATCCGACCGAAGGCGAGCTTCGCGCCGCACAAGCGAAGCTCCCTGCGGTCGCGAAGGTCCCCTTCGAGCAGGCGGCGCCGGGAATCCGCGCGTTCCTCCGCACGGCGCGCCTTCGCGAGAGCTCCGTCGCGTACTATCAAGCCATCCGGAGCAAGGTCCGACTCGAGATCGTTCCCGAGCCGTGACTCGCTGTTCCTTCGTCTCCTTCGCAACGCGCTCTCCGAGCGTCCGGCACTCTCGAGGACCCTGATGCCCCTTTCCGAGCTCCCCCCCGCGATCGACGAGAGCGGTGAGCCGGGCGGCGAACCGCCGCTCATCCGCGTTCCGCCCCCCGGTCCCGTGTCGAGGGCGTGGCTCGCACGTCTCGCCACCGTCGACGCCCCCTGGACGGAGGCGCGCCGCGACCGACGCGCTGCGATCAGCGGGCTCGACGAGTCGCCGATCGTCATCGTCAGCGCGCGCGGCTCGAACATCGCGGATCTCGACGGCAATCGCTACGTCGACTTCGTCGGCGCGTTCGGCGCAGCGCTCGTCGGCCACGCGCCGACCCGGGTCGCGCGCACCCTCGAGATGCAGGGCGAGCGCCTGATCTTCGGCATGGGCGACGTGTACCCCTCCGACTCGAAGATCGCGCTCACCGAGCGCCTCGCCCGCCTGTTCCCCGAGCCCGGCGCGCGCGTGATCCTCGGCCTCTCCGGGTCCGATGCGATGGACGCGGCCATGAAGACCGCGCTCCTCGCGACCGGACGCCCCGGGATCATCGCGTTCGAAGGCGGCTACCACGGCCTCGCCACGGGGCCGCTCGCCATGAACGGCCTGCGTCCGGAGTATCGCCGCCCCTTCACCCAGCACCTCTCGCCGCACGTCCGCTTCGCGCCCTACGCCAAGCACCAGGCAGATCTCGATCGCGCGCTCTCGATGGCCGAGGATCACGCGAAGTCGGGGGAGATCGGCGCCATCGTCGTCGAGCCGATCCTCGGCCGCGGCGGCGTCTACGTCCCGCCGCAAGGCTTCCTCTCCGGCCTGCGCGAGATCGCCGATCGCCACGGCGCGCTCCTCGTCGCCGACGAGATCTGGACCGGGCTCGGTCGCGCAGGGGCCATGCTCCGCAGCGTCGAGGACGGCGTCATCCCCGACGTGATCTGCCTCGGCAAGGGGCTCGGCGGCGGCATGCCGATCAGCGCGTGCATCGGTCGCGGCTCCGTGATGGAGGCGTGGCGCAACCCGAAGGGCGTCTCGCCCGAGCTCGCCGAGGCCGGCCTGCACGGCGAGGCCATCCACACCGCGACGCACTTCGGCAATCCGCTCGCTTGCGCGTGCGCGATCGCCGTCCTCGACACCATCATCGGACAGAAGCTCGCCGCCCGTTCGAACGAGGAAGGCGAAATCTTCCTCCGCATGCTGCGCGACGCGTGCGGCCCGGAGACCAAGGTGCGTGAGATCCGCGGCAAAGGGCTGATGATCGGCGTCGAGCTCGAAGGGGGCGCTGCGCGTGGCCTCGGCCTGATGCGCGACCTCATGATGACCGGGTATCTCGTCCTCACGGGCGGCGCCGGCGACACGATCACCCTCACCCCGCCGCTGAACATCGCGCGGACGCTCGTCGAAGGGTTCGTCGAACGCTTCGCGCAGCTCGCCGCGTCCCGCGCCCTCTGAGCTTGGACTCGAGCGCCGGCACGAGCTCGGCCGAGGCCGAGGCGGACGCGCTGCATGCGCGCGTCCGCGCGACGATCCGCCTCGAGCACTGCGACGACGACGCGTTCGACGCCCTCGCGCGGGACCTCGCGCGCTTCCAGCACGCGCGCCACCCCGGATACGCGCGGCTGTGCGCGGCGCGCGGCGTCGATCCGGCGCGCGATCGCCCGCGCGCGCTGCCGGCCGTCCCGACCGACGCGTTCCGCATGACGCGCGTGGCGACGTTCGCGGAGGGGCGCGAGGCCGCCGTCTTCCGCACGTCCGGCACGACCGTCGGGACGCGCGGGGCGCACCCGATGCGCACGCTCGACACCTACCGCGACGCTGCGATGACCTTCGCGCGCGCGACGCTCTTCGCACCGTTCGTCGAGCTCCCGACCGTCCTCGCGATCGCTCCCTCCGCCGCCGACGCACCCGACTCGTCGCTCTCGCGGATGCTCGGCTGGTTCGTGGACGAAGCGGCGCCGAACTCGCGCAACGTCCGCCCCGATCGTCCGGAGGAGGTCGAAGCAGCGTTGCGCGGAGCGCGCGGTCCGGTCGTCGTCGCGGCGACCGCGTTCGCCTGGATCCACTTCGTCGATTACCTAGGCGCGCGCGCGCTGCAGCTCGCGCTCCCTCCGGGCTCGCGCGCGATGCAGACCGGCGGGTTCAAGGGGCGCTCCCGCGAGGTGTCGGCCTCCGACCTCCGGCGCGCGATCGCGCACGCGCTCGCGCTCCCCGAGCGGCAGATCGTCGGCGAATACGGGATGACCGAGCTCACGTCGCAGCTCTGGGCCGTCGACGAGGAGGACGCGCGCTGGATGTACCGCGCGCCGCACTGGGTGCGCGTGGTCGCGTGCGATCCGCTCACGCTCGCGCCGCTCCCCGACGGCACGCGGGGCATCGCGCGCTTCGAGGATCTCGGCAACGTGGAGTCGGCGTGGGCGGTGCAGACCGCGGACGAGGTGATCGTCCACGCGGGACCGCATGGGCGACGCGTCGAGCTGCTCGGCCGCGCGCCCGGTGCAACGCCGCGCGGCTGCTCGCTCGCGATCGAGGAGCTGCTCACGCCCGACCATCGAGCGCGCGCGTGACGCCCGCCGCGCGCGTGTCGGCGTTGCTCGAGGCCGCGCGACGCGTGTTCGGTTCGCCGCGCGATCCCGCACTGATCGCGCGCCTCGCGGAGGAGAGCGGGCTCCACCCGACGAACGTGGTCCGCGCCCTCGACCGCTCGCTCGAGCTCGCACCGCACCCGGACGACGTCGCGACGATGCTCGCGTGCGCCGAGGCGCGATCGCACGACGCCGTGCTGGTGTTGCTCGCCGCGAACGTCTTCGTCGCGCCCTTCCGCGCCCTCGCGTGGGCGCTCGCGCAGTCCGAGCGCGTGCTCGTGCGCACGTCACGTCGCGCCTCGACGTTCACCGACGCGCTCCTCGCCGCCTGCCCGCTCGGGATCGAGCGCGTCCAATCCGCCGAGCCCGACGAAGAGCTCGCGCGCCTCGATCTCCAGAGCTTGGTCGTACACGCCTACGGAGGGCGCGCCACCATCGAGGCCGTCGCGCGCCGCGCCACGCGCTCCGAGCTGCACGGCCCGGGGTTCGGCGTGATCGTGGCCGAAGCAGCGGCGATCGCCGCCTCCGCGGGCGCGATCGCGGAGGACGTCGCGCTCTTCGATCAGCGCGGGTGCCTCTCGCCCCGGCTCGTGCTCTCGATCGGCGCGCCAAAGACCGCGGCGCTGCACGAAGCGCTCTCCGCGCTCGACGTCACGATGCCGCGCGGAGAGCTCACCGTCGACGAGCGCGCCGAGCTCGCCCGCGCGCGCGATGCCGCTCTGTTCGCCGGGACGGTGCTCGAAGGATCGGGGCATCTCGTGGTCGAGAGCGCGACGCCGTTCATCGGCCCGAGCGGCCGCCTGCTCACCGTGTGCAGCGTCGCATCGCTCGAGGCCGCGCTCGATGTGCTCCGCAGCCTCGGCCCCGATCTCTCGACGGTCGGCACCACCAGGACCCACGCGCGCGCGATCGCAGGCGCATTCCCGCGGGTGCGCCTCGCAGCGCTCGGTGCGATGCAGTCGCCCCCGCTCGATGGGCCGGTCGACCGAAGGGTCTGGATGACCGAGCGTGGTTCCCGCTCGCCCGACCGCAGAACGGATTGAACGCGGAGGCACGGAGGTTCGAGAGTGTGCGGATCGCGGCCGCGGCATCTCGTGCCTCGTCGACGCGATCGGCTCGTCGACCCCGAGCTCACAGGAGCTCACAGGGAGACGGACGGGAGGGGGAGGAAGATGAGTGCTGCCGCGCGCATGCGATCGGGTGGTAAACCGCTCGAGCCTCCCCGCTTCGCGAGCGGTGATCTAGATCACCGGTCGCAATTCTCGAAAGCGTATCGATCGATTGAACACGGAGGCACGGAGGCACGGAGATTCGAGAAAACAGGGAGCCGGGGAGTCGGGGAGACGAGAAGGAGTTTCAGAGTCTGCCGATCTCGACTTCCACCAAAAAGCCTCCCCGTCTCCCTGTTGTTCGCGGAGAGCGGCGACGCGCAGGTAGCGACGCGCGACGACGACGTGTCGAAGACGATCGGCAGACTCTCGAACCCCCGTACCTCCGTGCCTCCGTGCCTCCGTGTTCAATCCGATCTGCGGCGGGGCGATCGAGAATCACGCTCGGTCATTTAGACGCGGGTCGCGACCGCTGAGAACGCGTCGACGACCGCCGTCGCGCGCGCACCGAGCAGCTTGAAGGCGGCGCGGTTCGCGACGAGCACGCTCGAGATCTCCATGACGACCTCGCGGATCTCGAGCGCGTTCTGTCGCAGCGTCTCGCCGGTCTCGACGAGATCGACGATCGCGTCGGCGAGCCCCGTGAGCGGCGCGAGCTCGACCGAGCCCTGCACGAAGACGACCTCGGCCTGCACGCCGCGCTTGGCAAAATGAGACGAGGCGATGCGCGGGTACTTGGTCGCGATCCGCGGCGGATCAGGGAGCGCCTTCAATGACGATCGCGTCGCCACGACCATCTGACAGCGACCGATCCCGAGATCGACGGGCTGATAGAGGTCGAACCCCCGCTCGACCAGCACGTCGCGCCCGCAGACACCGAGATCGGCCGCGCCGTACTCGACCCAGGTCGGCACGTCGTCCGGCTTGAGGAGGAGCAGGCGCCAGCCGAGCTCCGGCACCTCGCGAATCAGCCGACGGTCGTCCCCCTCGCCGAGCAGCGAGGCGCCAGTGGCCTTGTCGAACGAGACGCCGAGTCGTTCGAAGACCGGCATCAACGCCTTGAGCACGCGCCCCTTGGGGACCGCGATCGTGACCAGGCGCGTTGCAGATGAGGCCATTGGGTTCGTGAGCTCGGAGCTCGGGCGGCTTCGTAGCACAGGCTGGTAGCATCGACATCGCCTGACCATGCCCCTCCTCGGCAGTTATCCGACGCCGGTGACCGAGCTCGCACGCAGCGTCGAGGCGGCGGGGCTGCCGCGCGCGATGTCGCTCTGGTGCAAGCGCGACGATCTCACGAGCGCCGAATACGGCGGCAACAAGGTGCGCAAGCTCGAGCGGATCCTCGACGACGCACAGGCGAGCGGAGCGAAGCGACTCGTGACGCTCGGGGCCGTCGGCAGTCACCACGTGCTCGCGACGGCGCTCTTCGGCGCGGCG
>JBKJQC010000475.1:0-15489 GCA_046593995.1 Polyangiales bacterium | reverse complement strand
TCCGCTGCGCCAAAGACGCGAAGTAGCGTCCGGCTCCGAGGCTGCTCACCGCACCCGGGAAACCGTCCCGGGTGCATTGTCAGCTCGTTTGTCGCTTCTGCGCGACCGATGGGTGCGCTGATGCGTCCGAAGCTGCGGTATGGACGCCGGTCCGGCTGATGCTACCCTCCCCATTGTGCAGGTCGTGCTGCGCAAGCTAGGACATGGAGCGCGAGCCGTCGTAGGACGACTCGTACGCGCGCCGCGTCGCGGCTCGGTAGTCGTCATCGAGTTCCCCGATGGGCTGCACGAGTACGTGACGACGCCCGTGCGCCGAGTGCTGCGCCTCGCCGGACGCGATGTCTTCTACATCGAGACGGCGAACAGCCGCTATCGCCTCGAGGTGCGTGAGCGCGAGCGCGCGGTCGCGAGCGAAGGCGCGTCGCGCTGAGCTCGTGCCGTCATCGCACCGGCTATGGCGGGTTGAATCACTCTCCCGCGTGGTGGGCGTTTGACACGCGATCCGTGACGACTCCGACGTGGCCAAAGCGCCCCTAAGCGGGGAGGCGGGGAGCCTCGAGAGGTCTGCCGTTCTCCGCCACCGCCGCGACGACGCACTCGCACGCGCGAGCCTCATCGACGTCGCGGTCAGGCGCGCGGCAGCACTGACTCGATCTTCTCCCCGTCTCCCCGCCTCCCTGTTCAGAGACGGTTCTGCGAAGTCGGTGACCGTTCCGCGTGCGGGTCGATCACCGTAGCGCGCCGCGCGGTCCCGCCCTTTTCGACGGGGAACGCTGCGCTCTCGAGGCGCCGAAGGCTGAGACTCAGGAAGGCTGAATCGACTGAGCGAGCGTCTTCATTCCTTCGCGGAAGAGGACTTCGCACTTGTTCGCATCGAGGATCGTCGAAACGACACCGTCACCGAACTTGTTGTGTCGAACGAGCTCGCCCTTCGAGAAGGTACGGTCGATGCGGTACGGCTTGAACGCTTCGAAGGGCTGCCCGGCGATCGCCTTTTCCCAGGTCGCCGTGAGATCTTCTTCGCGCCTCTTCGGCGCGGTGATCGAGGCGCGCGACGCACGAGGCTTCGACGTGGACGCAGAGCTTCCCTCGCCCTTGCTCGCACGCTTGTGGGCTGCGGCCGCGTCCTTCTGGGCCTGCGTCGGCCGATAGAGGTGGTGCCCCTTGCAGCTCAGGCACTCGACCTTCTTCGGCTTGCCGGAGACGACCGCGATGATGCGGTGCATGCGATCGGCGCGGCACGAGGTGCACCACGCTTCGACTTCGCCACCGGGCTTGTGAACGACTGTAGCAACCATTTGGGTCGCGGAGCATAGCACGCAGAAACCTCCCCAACACCCCTGTCCACCGTCGGGCACCGCTCTTTCGCAGCGGCAGTGCTAGCTTCCCGGCGCGATGAGCGACACCGACCAATCCCCTGCGAGCGCGCTCGTGCGCGAGAACGGCACGCTGAAGCTCTGCGGCCTGCCGCTCGACGCGGTGCTGCGCCAGGCCGAAGTCCAGACGCCCGCGTACGTCTACGACCTCGACGCGGTGGGCCGCGCTGCACGCGAGATTGCGACGGCGCTCGGCGATCGAGGTCTGTGTTGTTACGCGGTGAAGGCGAATGGTGCCGCGCCGATCGTCCGGACGATCATCGCTGCCGGGTGCGGCGTCGACGTCGTCTCCGGCGGTGAGCTCCGCCTCGCGCTCGCCTGCGGCGCGAGACCTTCTTCGATCGTGTACAGCGGCGTCGCAAAGCGCGACGACGAAATCGATTTCGCCCTCACCACGGGGATCCGCGGCATCCACGCGGAGAGCGTCGAGGAGCTGCAGCGCATCGCGGCGCGCGCCCGCGCGAGGTCGATCGTCGCGCCGGTCGGCATGCGCGTGAACCCCTCCGTCGAGGCGGACACGCACGCGAACATCGCGACCGGCCACGACGAAGCGAAGTTCGGTATCGCGCGCGAGGATCTCCCGCGCGCGCTCGCGACTCTTCACGATCACGCATCGTCGCTGCGGCTCGTCTCGCTGTCGTCGCACGTCGGCTCGATGCTGATGACGACCGAGCCGTACATCGCCGGAGTGAAGGTCCTCACCGACCTTGCCCGCGACGTTCGTGCGGCCGGATTCGCGCTGACGTACCTCGACGCGGGCGGCGGGTACGGAATTCCCTACCGCGACGACCAGAGCGCGGTCTCACCGCGGACGTTCGTCGAGGCGGCCCGTCGCACTCTCGAGGAGGCCGGCCTGGCCGAGCTCGACCTCGTCGTCGAGCCGGGACGTGCGCTCGTCGCGCCCTACGGCGTCCTCCTCTCGACGGTGATCCAATCGAAGCGCGGGACCGCCGGCGGCGTCGAGCGTCGCTGGATCCTGCTCGACGCGGGGATGAACGACCTCATCCGCCCCGCCCTCTACCAGGCGCATCATCGCATCGAGCCGGTGGTCGACGCGGGCGCAGCGCGAACGAAGCTCCGCGTCGCCGGTCCGGTGTGCGAGTCGTCGGACGACTTCGGGATGCACCCGCTCCCCGCGCTCGAGGACGGCGCGCTCGTGGCGATCCGCGAGGCCGGCGCGTACGGGCGATCGATGGCGTCGACGTACAACGCTCGGCCGATCGCCTCGGAAGTCTTCCTCGTGAACGGCGAGATCGCGAGCGTTCGCCGCGCAAAGACGGCCGAGGAGCTGGTCGCCGACGAAGTCCGCTGACGCTACTTGCGTGACGCGAGGGGGTGGGCGGCGTCGTACTGCTTCAGCAAGTGATCCATCGTGACGTGCGTGTACTTCTGCGTGGTCTGCAGGCTCGAATGACCGAGCAGCTCCTGGATCGCGCGGAGATCGGCGCCGCCTTCGAGCATGTGCGTCGCGCAGGAGTGGCGGAGCGCGTGCGGGTGCACGTCGTTTCGGCCGGTCGCGCTCGCACCGTACGCGCTCACGAGAGCTTCGATCCGTCGCGAGGTCAGCCGCGTGCCCGCCCGTCCGAGGAACAGCGCGTCGGCGTGCGCGGCGCGGCGGGACGAGCGCAGGACCGGACGCACCGCGAGCCACGCACGCAGAGCAGCCACGCAGGGCGGTCCGAGCGGGACGATCCGCTCCTTCGACCCCTTGCCGAAGACGCGCGCGGTCGCCGCGTCGAGCTCGAGGTGCACGAGGTCGAGGGACACGACCTCACTCACGCGGATGCCAGAGCCGTAGAGCAGCTCGAGGATCGCCCGATCGCGGATCGCGCTCGCCTCGCTGGTGGCACGGGCTCGTGGTGTCGTCTTCGAAACCGGTACCGGGCTCTCGACGAGCGCCGACGCGCCCTCGGCGTCGAGGACCATCGGTAGCCCGCGGCGCAGCTTCGGCGAGGCGAGCTGGGCGGCCGGATCGCGCGCGATCTCGCCGCGGCGTCGCAGGAAGCGGAACCAGCCCTTGAGCGCGCTGATGCGTCGGGCGATCGTCGTGCTCGACGCCGACCTGGCCTGCTCGCCAAGGAACCCGCGCAGCTCGAAGACCTCCAGCTCCTTGGCGTCCAGGGTCTCGGGCTTCCGGCGAGGCTGCTTCTCGAGCCAGGTGACGAAGGCGCCGAGGTCGTGGCCGTAGGCCTCGACGGTGCGCGGAGAGGCCCGACGCTCGTGGACGAGGTACTCCCGATACGCGGCGAGCTGGCGGCGGAGCGGCGAGCTCATGACCGAACGATAGGCCGTCACGCGCGCCGCGCTAGTTTTCCGCGTAGACTCGGGATCGCATCCCGATGAATGCATCCTCGGTCCCCGGCGCCGTCGACGTGCTCGTCCTCGCCGCGTACGCACCGGAGCTCTCGGGGCTGCGCGCGCTGCTCGGCGACAAGCTGTACGGCAACGTGAACGGCCTCTCGGTCGCGTGCAAGACCGTGGGCGTGGGGTTGCCCAATGCCGCGTCCGGGTCGACGTTGCGCCTCCTCCAGCTCCGTCCGCGCGCGGTGATCCTCGTCGGGACGTGCGGCGCCTACCCCCAAGTGTCGGCCTCGTTCGGTGACTCGGTCGTCGCGCGTCGGATCATGCTCGTCGCGACGAGCGAGATCGAGCGTCGGGGCGCGATCCCCGAGCCGATGGGGCGCGTCATCGACTGCAATCCGATGATCGCCGTCGGCCTCGCGTCGGGCCGCGCGCCGACGTGGGACGTCGCAAACACCCTCGCCATCACGACCGACGACGCTCTCGCCGCGCGCCTCGGCGCGGGCACCGGGTGCGCGGTCGAGAACCTGGAGGCGTTCGCCGTGGCCAACGCGTCGGCGCTCCAGCAGATTCCCTTCGCGTGCGTGCTTGGCATCTCCAATCGGGTGTGCTCGATCGGGCGCGAGGAGTGGCGCACGCATCATCGCGCAGCGGCGCAAGGCGCGTGCGACATCGTGCTGCGTTGGCTCCGCGGCGGCGCGGCCGGACTGCCGCACGTCTCCTGAGCTACCCCGGATTCACGCGCCGTCGCGCACTTCGAGCACGTCGAGGTCCGTCTCGTAGGCCGCTGCGAGCACGTCGCGCGGTCCGAATCCTGCTGGCGCTTCGAGGAGATGCGCGATCGGACCGCCGCGTACGACGACCCCACGCGCTTCGAGCTTCTCGCGGAACGCGCGGTACGGCTCCCCCGCGCCATAGACGCGAACGACGATCGAGCGTCCTCCGGCTGGCGCCGTCAGGACGTGCCCTCCGCCGTCGACGATCGACGCGTGCTCGACCAAGCTCGCGAGCTCCGATGCGTCGCGCGCGTGCAGGACGACGCGCGCCCCGCCGAGCACGTAGAGCGCGAGGCGGCGCAGCTCGTGACGCTGTGGCCAAGGCAGCGGCGGCTCCGGCACGACCACTTCGAACGACGATGGGTCGCGCGCGATCGCAACCGCCGTCTCCGCGATGGCCAGCGCCGCGCGCGCGTGCGGCGACAACGACGCGATGGCCGTGGAGGCCGACGGCGAGAGCCCGCTCCGGCGCAGCGTCGAGTCGACGAGCGCAGCAGCGTCGCGCCGCGAGCGGCGATCGATCGCCGCGACCGTCTCGAGGAACACGCGCGGGGTGAGGCGGCTCTTGTCGGCCGCACCGAACGGGACGAGCTCCGCGTTCCTTCGACGCGCAAACGCGACCACATCGTCGACGACGACGCCACTCACCTGCGACGCGGGGGGGTCGCTCGATGTTCGCATCTTCCGACGGAGAGTAGCGCCGCCCTTGGCCAGTGACGCACGGATTCGCTAGACCGTGCGGGTGATCGGCCCGCTCGCCTACCTCGCGTCGGTGCTCGTCACACTCGCCGATCCACGCGGAATCGCCCTCGTGCCCCGCGAGCTCGAGTTCCCATTCGACGACGCGCGCCGGCTGAACGCGGGCGAGGTACGCGCAGGCAAGGTGTGGCGCAGCCGTCGTCTCCCGAGCGACGGGAGCGCGGTACCGCTCGTCGTCTTCGTGCACGGCATCATCTTCGATGGGCTGCGGCACCACTGGCTCACGCGCGATCCCGCAGGGCCATGGGACGCGCGCCCGTTCCTCGAAGACCTGGTCGCCACAGGCCACGTCGCGCCGCTGGTGGCCGCGGTGCCGAGCCAGACGCGCGACGCGACCGATCCCGGGAAGCTGTTCCCCGAGCTCGACTTCGACGCCTTCGTCGACGCCGTCGATGCGACGCTCGCCCCACTCCAGCGCGTCGATCGCACCCGCATCGTGGTCTTCGGCCACAGCGCAGCCGCCTGCGATCCTGCGAGCGGCGCGTTCGCGGTCACGCGCGCGAAGAGCTTCACCGTCCGCGCGCTGATCGCCGTAGACGGCTGCATGCTGCCGTCGTCCGCGCGCTTCCTCGCGACGATGCAGAGCGCGCGCGAAGTGATCGTCACCTATCAGGACGTGGGGTGGCCCGAGCGCCCGTTCGACGGTTTCCGCGCGGCATGGACGAGCAGCCTCGCCCCGGGCACGAGGGTGCTCGAGCGGCGAGAGCCGAAGAGCGAGAACCCGCATCTCGCGCTCGTCGAGGAGACGGCGCGCCGGGTCCTGCCGCGTGTCCTGCCGCCGTGAAATGCGAAAGAGCCCGGCCTCTCGCGAGGGCCGGGCTCCTTTCTCACGTTCGCTTCACGCGAAGCTCACTTCTTCTTCGGCGGCTCGGCGGCGGGATCCTGCTCGATGATCACGAACTGCACGCGGCGGTTCTTCGCCTTGCCGGCCTCGTTGATGTTCGGCGCGATCGGCTTGTTCTGTCCGTAGCCCTTCGGATCGAGGCGGCTCGCCTCGACGCCGGACTTCACGAGGAAGGCCTTCACGGCCTCCGCGCGCTGCTGGGACAGTTCTTGGTTGTGCTCCTTCGAGCCGACGTTGTCCGTGTGCCCCTGGATCTCGATCCGCTTGATGCGCGGGTTGCTCACGAGGGCGTCGGCGACCTCTTCGAGGAGGCCGATCGAGTCGCCGAGGATGACGGCCTTGTCGGTCGCGAAGTGGACCTGCTGCTTGATCTTGATCTCGTTCTTCTCGATCGAGACCAGCTTGTCCTTCGGACGAGGGCGGACACCGATCTTGTCCTTCGTCTCCTGGCGGAGCTTGACGTCGAACGACTGCTTCGTCGCGAGGTAACCCTCGGCGGCGATCTTGATCGTCCACTCGCCGGGCGCGAGGCCTTCGACGCGGACCATGCCGTTCGCGTCGGTGGAGAGCACGCGCTCGCCGCCGCCGTTCGCGTCGGCGATGGTCACGGCGACGTTCGAGAGCGGCGCCTGGGTGTCGGCGTCGACGACGGAGAGGTTCGCGGAGCCGACCTTGGGGAGCGCTTCGAGCGCGCAGTCGATCTCGAGCGAGCCCGGAGTTCCGGGCGCTGCTGCGGTGCCCGGGGTAGCAGGGGCTGCTCCCGGAACCGGAGGCATCCCGCCCGGCGGTGCACCGGGAGGCGGAGGCGGCGCCATGGCCGGCCCCGGCGCGGCGCCAGGCTTCGCGGCGGTGACCGCGGTCCCACCGCAGGTGCCGTCCTTGTAGCCCTCGGCCTTGATGGCGTACTGGTACGTCCCCGCGGGGACCTCGTCGCCGAACACGCCGTCCGCACCGGTCGCGAGCGGAGGCATCGCGGCGCCGACGTACGAGACGATCGCATTCGGGATCGGCGTGTTGGTGCCGGCCTCGTGCACGACGCCGCGAACCTTCACGAGCGACGTCCCGACCTGGATCTCGACGCGCTTCTCGACGGTCTTCTCGATCGTCTTCGGCGCCTTCTCCTTGGTGTCGGTCGCGAGACCGAACCCGAGCCACAACGTCCACGGCGCCTGAGGCGCCATCTCCGCGATGAACGTGCTCGTGCCGCTGACTCCGAGGTCGAACGCGCCGAGCATGCTCACGCCGGAGAAGCCGCCCGAGAACGGATAGGCGCGCGCGCCGATCGAGATCTTCGACGGCATCGCCGAGAAGCCTTCGAGCCCGAGGCAGCTGTCGCTGCGCCCAGCCACGCCGTTCACGGTGACGTCGCGCGGAGCCGGACACTCGAACTCCTGGCGATTCATCGCCAGACCCATCGTGTACTCGAGGAACGGACGCACCTTGTCGTTCGCGAAGAGACCTTCGACGCCGAGCCCGATCTCGAACCGATCGACGCGGTTGATGCCGAGACCGTAGCGCTCCTGACGCGTGATCAGCTCGCGGGGGCGACCCGTGCGCGCTGCGCGATCCTGCTCGACCTGGCTCACGACGGAGCTGCTGTTGTCGAAGAGGTAACCGAACGCGAGGTGGAACCGGAGCGGGGTCTTCTTCTCCGTCTTGTCGAGCGCGAACGTCGAGAGCGCGCGCAGACGGAAGCTCGTGCCGCTCCCCTGCAATCCGATGCCGCCGGTGCCATTGAGGAAGAGGACCTCGGCGCCGCCGCCGAGGTTCACGACGCCCGTGCCGATCGGCTTCACGTACTTCATGCCGAGCGTCGTGTCGCCGAGCACCTGGAGGAGCTGCGGCGAGGAAGTGTTGTTCGAGTTCGCGTACACGCGCGCGGCCATGTAGGCCTCGAACCCGTCGAACAGCGTCGCGGAGAGCACCGCAGACGAGCCGATGTGGCTGTGATCGTCGGCGTGCGGATCGGTGTCCCGGCGCGCGTTCGTGCACGGGTAATCCGCCGTGCAGAGGAACGACGACGTGGAGAACCAGTCGAGATACAGGCCGACGCGGAAGGTGCCCGGGGCACCGGTCATCGCGCTCGTGACGTGCAGGAGCCCCGTCGGACCCCACGGCGTCGGGAACTCGTGCAGCGACTTCGCGCGCGCTTCCTCCTCGTCCTCTGGCGTGGCTTCGTCGCCGGCCTCGTCGCCGTCGACGGAGCCAGCCGCCGTCGCGCCACCGGCGCCGAACGACGCGGCCCCCGAAGCCCCAGCTGCCGCGGGTGCGGGCGCGGGTGCGGGTGCGGGTGCAGGCGCAGCCCCGGGCGGCGGCGTCCACGGCGTGGGCGCGGGCGCGGCGGCAGGGGGCGGCGCGGCGGGAAGCGGCGGCGCGGGCGCGGGAGCACCCTGCGCGAACGCGGTCGCTGCGAGGAAGATCGAGAACGGCGCGAGCCCGCCGAAGGATGCAAGCAGACGGAGACGCGAGCGACGCATGTAGAGAGCCTCCAAGTACGCAGCCGTGATCCCGTTTCGGGCGAATGACGGGCGCGCGAACGTTACCACCGAGAGTGCGCCCGGGTGAAACTCGCTCGCGATGAAATCGTCATGCGCGCGACGCCTCCCCGACCCCCGCTCGCGCGACGCAGTGCGCTGAACGCCGATTCAGGCGCGATTCGGTTGGGCGCCCTCGCCCCTCAGTGCTTCGTCGCCTCGCGAGGAACACGCACCGATTTCTCCCCGCCTTTGCGGCGGATCACGAGAATGACGTCGACCCCGAGGGGTCCCGAGAGCCTGGCCCGCGCACCCGCGATCGAGGTCACCGGGGCGGCGTCCACGCTCGCGATCTCGTCCCCCTCCAGGAGCCCGGCCCGCTCCGCCTCCGAGCCGGGCGACACCGCGGCGATCGCGACCCTCCCCTCGGCCTCCGCCAGCGTGATCGCGACCCCTCCCGGAGCGAGATCGGTCTCGCCCGCCCCACCGGTGGAGGTCGTCGTCGCGTGGACGACGATGCGAACACCGCTCGTCGTCCGCCCCTCGTCCACCCGTACGTGCTCGACACGGCCACGACCGACGTCGACGGAATACGCCTCGATCTCGACGTCTCCGGTCGCAACGTCCACCAGCTTGAAGGCCCCCGTCCCGTCGGTGATCGCGACGCCGACGGCCGGACCGCTCGCCGGCACATAGGTCGGCGCGCGATCTTTCGCGACCCGAGCGCCGGCGACTGCGCGCCCCTTCTCGTCGACGACGACGCCCTCGACGATCCCCGCCGCGCCGAGCTCGATGCGCCCGACGTCGAGCTCCGGACGCGATCCGGTCGGAGCGACGACGATCGCCCGCTTCGCACCGGCGGTCCCCGGCGCGCGCACGTCGAGGGTCGCGTCTCCCCGCGGAACGTCCGCAAACGAGTACTTCCCCTCCGCATCGCTGATCGCGCGCCGCACGCCGCCGTCGCCGATGAGCGACACCGTCGCGCCGGGGGCCGCGACCCGTCCCGACGGCGCATAGACGACCCCGCGGACCAGGATGCCTTGCGCGAGCTCGATGTCGAGCTTCTCGGGCAAGGCGTCGATCAACGCGCGATGCGGCGCGAAGCCGGCAGCGCGCACCTCGAGCTGCACGTGGAGCCCGGCGACGCGCGGGACCTCGGCGTCGCCCTTGTCGTCCGTGAACGCGGTCGCCTTCACGGGGCTCTTCGGATCGAGCGACGCGATCGTCACCTGCGCGCCGCGGAGCGGGTAGCGACGGTCGTCGATCACGTGCACGCGCGCCGGCGGACGGGGCGCGGGGAGCACCAGGTCGAGCTCCTTCGTCGAGCCCTCGGGCACCGTGACGTCGACACGGAGCGCGACGTCGTTCGGGCGATCGGGTGGGGCGAGCGCGAGCGAGACCTCGCCGGGTACCGCCACGAGCACGTACGTTCCGTCGCTCGCAGTGCGCACGCCGCGCGACAAGGAGCCTGCGCGCGCGGCGATCTCGACGTAGGCCCCCGCGATCGCGAAGCCCTTCTCGTCGCGCACCTTGCCCATCAGTCGACCCCCCGCCGCGAGGACGACGGTCACGCGCCCTTCTCCTCCGGGCTCCACCGTCACGGGCAGCGAGATCGCCTCGACGTACGCGGGGTGACGCACGATCGCGCGGAGCCTGCCGGGCGGCACGGGCGCGGCGCGGAAGCTGCCATCGGAGCGCGTGACCCATGGATCGAACGGCGTCCCTTTCGCGAAGGCCCCTCCCGCGGTGATGGGCCCACGCGGGATCGGCGGGACCGGTCCCGGCACGACGCCGAGCTCGCCGATCGGCAGGAGCACGCGACCACCCGCGACGTTGGCGCGCGCCAGCAGCGCCGCACGGAACCCGAGCGAAGACGGCTTCGCGTCGATCGGCAGTCCATCGAGGTCGACGCCCACGACCTCGATCGAAGCGCCGTCGACCGGGAACCCGCGCGCGTCACGGACGTCGCCGAGCAACGTCGCCGCGCGACGAAGCACCATCGTGAGCACGTCTTCCTTCGGCACCGCGATGGGACCGCGCGGGACGTGTCCCTCGGCCTGCGCCGCGACCGCAGCCGGCCCCGCGGCGATCGGCCCGAGCACGACGTCACCGTTCGCATCGGTGGTCCCCTGCAGCGGGAACGGCGAGAGGCCCCCCTCCGCGAGCACCACGTCGGCCTTCGAGAGCGCGGTCCCCTGCTCGTCGACCACGTGCACGCGTACGAGCCGTCCTTGCCCGAGCACGAGCCGCACGGCGCCGTCGGCGCCGCGTGCGAGCGTCACGCCGATGTCGATCGGCGACACGAGCGAGCCCTTGATCGCTCGGAGATCGAAGCTCCCGGCCGACAGTCCGGCGATCCGCGCCGTCCCCGTAGCATCCGTGGTGGTCGTGCGCGGCACCGCGAGCATCCCGCCGGCGATCGTCACCGTCGCGCCGTCGATGCCCCTCCCATCCTGGTCGACGACCGCGACCGTGAGCGCGCCGAGGCGGCGGAGCACGATCTTGATCTTCGCGTCCGTCGCCGAGACCTGCACCGTCACCGCGTCGTATCCAGGCGCACGCGCCGAGACCTTGAGCGGTCCGGCAGGCAGGCCCGTCGGCCGCGCAGCTCCGTCCTTCCCGGTGCGCGCGCCGCGCGGCAGCGGATCCGCGGAGTGGACCTCGATCTCGGCGCCGGGAATCGCGCGCGCGAGCTCGTCCCTCACTTCGATCGTGAGCGCGCGCTCCGCCGCGAGCCGCAGCTCCACGGCGACGTGCTCGGGCCCGACGAACCGCTGCGTGCTCGCGCGCGCACGGAGCGGCGCGTCGGCGATCAACCAATGTGCGCCGATCGGCAGCTGCTCGACGAGCGCGACGCCGTCGGCGCCCGTCGTCGCGCGCGCAGCGAGGAAGACGACGCCGTCACGGACGAAGAGCGCGCGGACGGTCGCGGACGCGATCGGCTTACCGTCGAGGTCGAGGACGCGCACCCGAGCGACGCCGGGACGGTCCTTCGCGTCCATCTCGAGCGGCTGCGGCTCCACGGCCGAGTCGTCGCGGAGCACGACGACCAGGGACGCGCCGGGGAGGACCCCGAACACCAGCAACACCATCGCGTGGATCGCGAAGAGCCGGATGCGATGCAGTGCGCGGCTCCCGGTCCCGAACATCGGCGGCACGGAAACGCTCCGCGGACGAGAAGACGTCCGCTATTCCAGCCAGCCGACCTGAATCCAACGCACCGCGGGCTCGTGCGCGATGGGCTGCGAGGCCGGGATGCGACCGGCGTCCGCGAGCAGCACGAGCGCGGCCCAGGCGGACGAGAACAAGCCGGATTTCTGCGCGATCAGATCCTTGGCGAGATCACGCGCGACATCACGGCGACCGGCGTCCCACAGCGCGGCGACCGCGAGGCCACGCAGCTCGTCGCGCACGGCCGTGCGCGCGACCTCGACCAACGGGGCGACGAGATCCTCGCGCCCGTGATCCTTGACGAGATACGCAGCGGCGCGCACGGCGTCGTCGTCGTCGGCCTTGGGGAGCTCGCGCGCGAACGTCTCGAGGAGCTGCTTCGTCGTCTTCACGCCCGCCGCGGCGAGCCGGAACAAGAACTTGGTGTCGCGGTCGGCGCTCGGTCGATCCGACAGGCGTGCGACGAGCTCGGTCGTCGGCCGCGCGACCGGCGGCGGCGAGGACGAGTCGAGCGCCCATGCGACGTAGGCCCACGCAGCGCGCGCGCCGCCCGGGCCCTCGTTCGACTTCTCGCGCGCTTCGTGGATCGGCTTCAGATCGCCGCCGTGGACGGCTACCTCCGCCATCACCAGCCAGCGACCGAGGTGCCGCTCGGCGTCCCGCAAGACCTCGAGCGCGTACTGCACGCCCGCAGGCACCTTGGGGATGCGCGCCGTCGGGACGAGCACCTCCGCGCAGAGCGAGATGCGGTGCGACTCTTTGATCTTGGGGGCGAGCCCGCGGAGGTGCGCGCCCGGTGACTCGCCGCGGATGACGCGCGCGAGCTCCGCCGTGAAGGCGATGTGCGCCGAGCGCTGCGTCGCAGCCTTGTTGAGGACCGTCGCGAGCGACGGATCGGTCGACCACGACGCGGCGCAGAGGGCTGCGGTCGCCGACTCGTCGTGCTCTGCGCCGGCCTTGATCAACGGGATCGCACGCCGATCGCCGAGCTCGCCGAGCCCGCGCACGGCGGCGACGAAGAGCTCCCGATCGAAGCCCTTTTTCTGGACGCACTGGTCACCAGCCTCGGCGAGGAGGGCGCGCGAGAGCGCAGAGTGCACCGAGAGGGCGCGCAGCACGCCCGCGAGACGTCGCTCGTTCGGCGAGCGGCGGCGGAGCGAGGCCATCACTTCTTCGCGCAGCCGCTCGATGACCTCGCGCTCGAACGGCTCCGCCTTCAGCCCGCGAGGCGCCGACGGTTCCTTCACCGGCTTCGCGCCCGAGTCCTTCGCCGACTTCTTGGCGAGCGCCTTGGCAGCAGTCCTCGCGGGAGCGGGCAACGCCTTCGCGGGCTTCGCCTTGGTCGACTCAGCCACGCTCCGCGTTCCCTTCGCCGTGGACGCGCGGGGAGCGGTCTTTGCCGTGGTCGCCATTCCGGGGGGCGAAGCTATCACACTTGTCCGGCAACCATGTCGCAGGAGTGCGCCTTCACCCGCGCGCTGAAGGCCCCGGAAATCAACCCGAAAAGACCTGGGTACCGAGCATCTCGAAGAGCGCGTATGCGTCGGCGTCGTTCCGCGGCAGGAACTCGAGCCCGGCCCGTCGTCCCTTCGCCCACGCGACACGCGCGAGGATCACGAGCGGGTCCCAACGGTTCGGCGCGTGGAGGACGATCTCGACCTCGGCACCGATCGGCAGCGGCTCTTCGACCGCGAGCCCGGCGCCCCCGAGGCTGATGTCCGTCAGCTTCGCGCGGCGATCGGCGCGCCCCACGCGCACGACGACCGCCGCCTCCGCGCGTCGTCGCGGGAAGGCACGGAAGTGCTCCTTGGGAGCGTGGGGGGCTTGCCGCGACTCGGCCACCGTCATGCGCCGTTCACGCGGATTTCTCGGTGGACGCGGGCGCAGCCGCGACCGGGACCACGATGCGCACGTGCACGTCACGCAGCTGGTCGTCGGTCACCGGGGTCGGCGCGTCGGTCAACACGTCGGTGCCCTTCTGCGTCTTCGGGAAGGGGATGACGTCGCGAAGACTCTCGGTGCCCGAGAGCAGCATCGTGAGGCGGTCCATGCCGACGGCGATCCCACCGTGCGGCGGCGCGCCGCGCTTGAGCGCATCGAGGAGGAACCCGAACTTCGCGCGCGCGTCGGCTTCGTCGATGCCGAGCGCGCGGAAGACCTTCGCCTGCACGTCCGGATCGTGGAGTCGAATCGAGCCGCCGCCGATCTCGAACCCGTTGAGCACGAGGTCGTACCGATGGCAGATCACCTTGCCCGGATCGGTGTCGAGGTAGCCGAGGGAGTCGTCCTGCGGACGCGTGAACGCGTGGTGCGCGGCGACCCACTGGCGCGACTCGTCGTCGTACTCGAAGAGCGGGGGATCGACGACCCAGAGGAAGTCGAACTTCCCGCCGTGCCCGGACTCGGGGATGAGCCCGAGCTTCTTCCCGAGATGCACGCGGAGGTTCGCCATCACCGTCTGGACGAGCGCTTCCTTGCCGAACTGGAAGAGGATCAGATCGCCGGCCTTGGCGGCCGTCTGCGCGTTCACCGCGGCGACGAACTCCTTCGAGGCGGACTTCGCGAGCGGCGACTGCGTCCAGCTGCCGTCCTCGCCGACCTTCGCGCGCGCGAGGCCCTTCGCGCCCATGCTCTTCACGAACGCCTCGAGCTTGTCGGCGTCGGCGCGCGAGAGCTCGGCCGACGCCGGGACGACGAGCGCCTTCACGATCTCGCCGGGGAGATCGCGCCGCAGCTTCCCCGACTCGAACTTCGCCGCGATCTCCGCGAAGAACGGGACGCCGCCCCCCTTCTGCTCGATCACGAGCTCGGTGAGATCGGTGTGCTTCATCCCGAACCGCAGATCGGGCTTGTCGTTGCCGTAGTCGCGCATCGAGTCGTAGAACTTCATGTGCGGGAAGTGACCCGACGGGTACTTCTCCAGGAGGTCGTTCCCGAGGACTTCCTTCCAGATGCGGAAGACCAACCCCTCGATCGTATCGAAGATCTCCTTCTGGGAGACGAACGACATCTCGACGTCGATCTGCGTGAACTCGGGGTGGCGATCGAGCCGCCCGTCCTCGTCGCGGAAGCACTTCACGATCTGGAAGTAGCGATCGAACCCGGACACCATGAACAGCTGCTTGTACAGCTGCGGGCTCTCGGCGAGCGCGTAGAACGAGCCGGGCTGGAAGCGCGAGGGGACGAGGAAGTTCCGCGCGCCGCCGGGCGTGTACTTCACCATGTACGGCGTCTCGAGCTCGATGAAGCCGAGCTCGTTGAGCGTCGTGCGGGTCACCTGGTTCATGCGCGAGCGCAGGATCAGGTTGTTCTGAATGCTCGGCCGGCGCAGGTCGAGGAAGCGAAAGCGCAGGCGCTTCTCCTCGGCGGTGTCGACGTCGTCCTCGATGAGGAACGGCGGCGTCTCGCTCTTGTTGAAGACCTGGACGTAGTCGACCACGACCTCGATCTCGCCGGTCGGCATGCGGGTGTTGGCGTTGCTGCCGCGCGAGCGGACCTTGCCGATGATGCCGATCACCCACTCGCTGCGGATGCGATCGCCGATCGCGTGGGCCTCGACGTTGGAGTGCTCGAAGACCACCTGCGAGAGGCCGCTGCGATCGCGGAGATCGATGAACACCGCGCCGCCGAGATCGCGATACGACTGCACCCAGCCCATCAGCACGACCTCTTGCCCGGTGTGCTCGGCGCGGAGTGTGCCGCACAAGTGCGTGCGCTTCTTGTCGCGGACGAGCACCGGACCGGTCATCGAGGGGAACGCTTCGGACATGGCGCGGAGGGTTAGCGTG